>JBDSEW010000360.1:0-13868 GCA_039919825.1 Chitinophagales bacterium
AAAATGATTCGATGTGCAATGTGAAGTCGGCGACCTTCACCACGGACATGTTGCCGGCTTCGTTCAGGGCAGATCTTTTCCCGAATGATATTTTTATGAATCCCTATCAGTTGCTGTTGCATTTTAATGATACACGCCCCTATATTGTAAAGTCACTTTGGTGGATGCTGATACTTTCTGCAGTCTTCCTGCTGCTCATCATTGCAACTTTTTCTTCTGCTATTTATGTCATCCTTAAGCAAAAGAAAGTTTCAGACATCAAGACCGATTTCATCAATAACATGACGCATGAATTGAAAACTCCCATTGCCACCATCTCGGTAGCAGTGGATGCCATCAACAATCCAAAAGTGCTGGCTGATACTGACAGGATAAAATATTACTCCTCTATTATTGGGAATGAAAATAAACGGATGAATGCGCATGTGGAAAATATATTACAGATGGCATTGGTTGATAAAGAAAACTTCAGCCTTAACGAACAACTGCTGAATGTGCATGACATTGTTTACCACGTATCCGATCCGGTAAGGATGCAGGTAGAAAAAAGAAATGGAAAATTGAATCTTGAACTTGAAGCTGAAAATGCTTTTGTGGTGGCAGATGAAATTCATCTTACCAATGTAATCCATAACCTGCTCGACAATGCCAGTAAATATTCAACGCATTCTCCGGAAATTACCTTGAGCACCAACAATGTAAAAGGTGGTATCTTAATCATCGTAGCGGATAAGGGCATAGGCATCAGCGCTGAAACACAACGGAAAATATTCGATAAATTTTACCGGGAGCAAAGCGGCAATATTCACAATGTAAAGGGTTTTGGACTCGGGCTTGCTTATGTAAAATCCATCGTAAAGAAGCATGGTGGTACTATAGATGTTACAAGTGAACTGGGAAAAGGAAGCAGGTTTGAAATTTATCTGCCATTCGGACATGTGCAGGGTATGAACGAGGCAGTGAAAATGGTGCCCGAAACCTAAAAAACAAACGCAAATGAGCATTCGCAATAAAATTTGCAGAATAACGTAAAGTGCATCATGGAAAAGAAAACAAAGATATTGTTGGCAGAAGATGATCCGAATTTCGGAACAGTGCTGCGGGATTACCTCGAGTTACACAATTTTGATGTTTCTCTTGGCAGCAACGGAGTGATAGCGTTGAATATGGCGCAAAAGAAGGATTTTGATCTTTGTGTGCTTGATGTGATGATGCCAGAGATGGATGGCTTTTCTCTGGCGCGGGAAATAAGAAAAAGAACACCTGCGCTTCCTTTTATTTTTTTAACTGCTAAAACATTAAAAGCTGATGTAGTAGAGGGATATAAGTTGGGAGCGGATGATTATATCACCAAACCATTTGATTCTGAAGTACTGCTTTATAAGATCCGTGCTATCATGAAACGGAAGCATGAAGCGCCTAAGCCAAATGATTTCCCCAACGATTTCAGGATTGGCAACTATTCCTTCAATTATAAATTACGCATCCTCGTTTTAAGGAACGAACAATGGAAGCTTTCTCCCAAGGAAGCTGAATTGCTTCGCCTGCTGGCTGGCAACATGAATGATGTGGTGCTTCGCCAGGAGGCCTTGCGCCTTATCTGGGGTGAAGACAATTTCTTTACGGGGCGCAGCATGGACGTATTTATCGTGAAGCTCCGCAAGTATTTGAAGGATGATCCAAATGTAGAGATCGTCAATATTCATGGAAACGGATACCGACTGATGATCGGTAACCAGCAAACAGCCTGATTTCTTTGCCTGCTACAATTCTTTCATCCACGCAATAATGGCTATTTTTAGACTTTATAGCAGTGGCTGAAACCAGTTGATTCATTCAGATTACGGACATCTTCAGGTTTAAAAGAACGCAAAGAACTTTCAGGAAAAAGGGGCGAAAAATTGCTGAAATTATTTTCCTGTTATTTCCCTGTCCGGTATAAAAAACTGCAGGCTAAACATTCACTTTTTACAGGAAGAGATTGAAAAGAACAACCTTTCATATTGTTTATGGTATCGTGTTCTTTGTGTTCTTTTTCATTCGGCCGGTAACTGGCCAGCAGCTCTCTAATATTCGTAATAAAACAGTATCCTTCCCAAATGATACCCTTCACATCGACACGCTGAGCCTGATTCCGGGCTCGGTTATTCTGAAAGATGCGGTTTCGAAAGCCGTTATTTCTGTAGATCAGTACACGATGGATGAATTGCATTCTTTGATGATATGGAAAGGGGAATTGCGCCCGGATAGTGTATCGGTCACCTATAAAGTTTTTCCGGTTGCATTTTCTAAAGAAGTGTATCACAAAGATTTTTCGCGACTGAATAAACAAGATAGCCTGAGCAGGCTTCCGATCATTTATTCCCTGCAGGAACTAAGCCCGGGTAACACGCTGGACCTTGGGGCAATGAATTACAATGGAAGTTTTACACGTGGCATCACCTTTGGCAACAACCAGGACCTGGTGGTGAATTCGGGTTTTAACCTTCAGCTGCAGGGCAAACTTGCAGGTGATGTAGAGGTGCTGGCTGCACTTTCCGACAATAATATACCGATTCAACCCGAAGGTAATACCCAGCAATTGCAGGAGTTTGATAAGGTGTTTATACAGCTTAAAAAAAACAAATCTGCTCTGGTGGTGGGCGACTATGAGTTGTCGAAACCGGAAGGGTATTTTATGAATTACTACAAGAAACTTCAGGGTGCGAATTTCAGCACGGTATATGATGCGGGACCGGATTTGCAACTGAAGACCAACGCAGGCATTGCATTGGTAAAAGGTAAATATGCAAGCAATACTTTTTTGGGACAGGAAGGAAACCAGGGCCCTTACCGCCTGACGGGAAACAGCGGAGAAACATTTATTATCATACTGGCTGGAACCGAACGTGTATTTATTGATGGATTATTACTGGAACGTGGTGCCGACCGCGATTATGTGATAGATTACAACTCCGGTGAAATAATTTTTACACCCACCCGCCTCATCACCAAGGATAAGCGGATCACTGTTGAGTTTCAGTACTCTGAACGAGCTTATCTTCGAAGCATCTTTTTTGCAGGGCAGCAATTTCAGCAGGACAAATCAACAATACGGGTGAATTTTTATTCCGAGCAGGATGCAAAAAATCAACCGGTGCAGCAAGAATTATCGGATTCGCAGAAATTAATTCTTTCTGAAGTAGGTGATAGCGTGCAGGAGGCATATTTCCAAAGTGTCGACAGTGTACCATTTACTGCCGATCGTATTCTGTACCGGAAAACGGATTCATTGGGTTATGTGATATATGTTTATTCAACCGATCCTGAAGAAGCAAAATATGCGCTTGGCTTTTCTTACACAGGAATTGGAAAAGGTAACTATGTAATTTCCACCAACCTCGTTAACGGACGGGTGTACAATTGGGTGGCTCCGCTCAATGGGATTCCCCAGGGATTGTATGAGCCCGTGATTCCATTGATTGCACCACAGCGAATTCAGTTATTGACCATTGGTGGCGATTATTCATTTACTGAAAATGCAAAAATTACTTTGGAGGCAGGGTTAAGCAACCAGGATGCGAATACATTTTCAGAGGTAAACAATAACGACAATGCGGGAGCTTCAGCACGCGTTGGATGGAATCAGAACATTCCACTTAATCATAGGAAAGATAAAGCCAGCAGCTTGCTGGTGAATGCACAATATGAATTTGCATCACGTACTTTCAAACCGATTGAACGATACCGGCCTGTTGAGTTTGAGAGAAACTGGAATATTACCGGCAACGTGATTCCTGCCAATGAAAACCTTGCTTCAGTTAACCTGAATCTGCAGCGCATGACAACAGGAAATCTGGAATATGCTTTTTCACTCTTTAACCGCACGGGAAATTATACAGGCATCAACAATTCACTCAATGGAAACTATGAGCATAAGGGTTTTCGCGCAAGCGTTCTTTCTTCTTACCTGGTTTCTGAAACGGATGTGTTGAGTACAGAATTTCTTCGTCCTTCAATAGATCTTTCTCAATCCTTCCGGTTTTTAAAAGGTGCAGTAGTGGGAGTGAGTGGTGAACAGGAGAATAACCGGTTGTTTTCAAAGGAAGCAGATACTTTATCAGCTATTAGTTTTTATTGGAATGAAGGGAGGATTTATTTCCGGAGCAGTGATACTGCAAAGTTCCGATTCAATGTAGATTATGCTTCCCGCATTGATTATAGTCCGCAGGAAAACCAGTTTGAAAAAGCAACCATTGGCAATACCGTGAATGCAGGGGCTGAATTACTTGCTAATCCAAACAGCATTTTAAGATGGAATGTAACCTACCGCAAACTGAATGTAACAGATACCCTGCTAACTGTTCAGCGTCCGGATGAATCACTGTTGGGAAGACTGGGATATGATCTGCAGGTGAAGAAAGGGTTCATTACTTCCAATACATTGTATGAATTGGGTTCCGTGCAGGAGCAGAAAAAAGAATTTGCGTATACGCCTGTTCCTGATGGTACCGGAGTTTACACCTGGATTGATTACAACGGTGATGGTGTGCAGCAGATCAATGAATTTGAGATTGCAGCTTTTCAAACGGATGCAAAATATATTAAAGTGCTATTGCCTACTAACCAGTTTGTAAAAGCATATTCCTCTTTGTTTAATGAATCACTTACCATCAACCCACGAAGCCTATGGAAAACACCGCAGGGTTTACAGGAAGTGGTCGCGAGATTTTCAGGGCAGACTACTTTACAGGTTAATAAGAAAACGCTTGCCGGAGATTTCTCATCGCAGTTCAATCCTTTTTTACTGAATGTAGCTGATACCCTGCTGATCTCCAACAGCTCATTAGTTTCCGGGTTTTTATATTTCAACAGGAGCAATCCAAAGTACGGGATAGATTTTTCTTACCAGAACAACCGGTCAAAGGTATTATTAACCAACGGAGTGGAATCAAGAAACCTTCGCGATTACGGAGTCCGCTGGCGCTGGAATATTACCCGGAAATTTTCAACCATTTTAAAAGTCAATCAAAATCAAAAGGGTTACTCTACCGCTTATTTTCCTCAAAACAATTACCTGCTCAACGGTTATTTTATCACACCTCAGTTTTCTTATCAGCCATCCAATGTATTCCGAATGACAGTAAGCTATAGCTACAGTAACAGCAAAAACACCATTAGCGACGGGGCAGGAGAGAAGGCACTCAACAACAAATTAACGCTGGATGTAAAGTACAATGTTGTCGCAAAAAGTGTAATCAATGCGGGAGTTGTGTATGCGAATGTAAATTATACAGGTACGAATAATACGCCCGTTCAGTATGCCATGCTCGAAGGATTGCAGTCAGGACAAAATTATTTACTGAATGTTTCTTTCGACCGTAAGTTGTCCAATTTTATAGAAATGTCATTGAGTTATGAGGGTCGTAAAACAGGGAATGCAACTGTGGTGAATACAGGCCGTGCACAGGTGCGTGCTATTTTTTAATTTGCTTTGAGAATGAAAGTATCCAGCAATAAATTCCCGGTTAGCTAAGGAATTCTCCTGATTAGTTTGAATCACCACTTCCCAATTACCGCAATAAAAAAACCACTCCGTTTAGAGTGGTTTTTTTTCAAAAAAAAATCAGCCTATTTCAGTTCAAATTTCTGTGTGCTCAGCAAATAACCATCCTGGTAAATTTCTGCTGTATAATTTCCACTTGCATAAGGCGTGGTTTGCTGCCAGTAAGTACATACATTCTTCGCTTTCTGATCGTATTGAACATTAGTTGAAGTGGTGTACTGACGTTGTTCACCGGTTCCGGCTATGTTAAAAGTACCCGAGCCACTGCTTTGCACTGCGAGTGTGGTTCCTTCAGGGCTAATGAGACGTACCATAAATATCTTTTCACCTGGATCAGCAACCTCATTTCCCGGCAGATCAAAACATACTTTTAATTTTTCTGCTTTCTTGGCATTGTCTGTTTCCACTTCCTTGCCACTCGATTTTCCACGAACACCTGTTGCGGAGAGGCTGGTTGGTTTAAGTAAAGAAGCAATGGATACTTTTTGCGACAGTGTTTGATTCGTATTCACCAATTGGTTGTTCGTATTCATTTCACTTGCCAATGACTGACCCAACGAATCATTTTTCGTGATCAGGATCTGATTCTTATCCTGGAGGTCTTTTATCTGCGCCATCAGATCATTAACGGTACCTTGTAATCCATCTACCTGTTTCTTGTAGTCTGCTTCACTCACCTTCATTTTCTTTTTCATTGCATCAAGGTTCGATTTAAAACCCATCAGCTCTTTCTCCTTAATGGCAATAATACTGTCAAGCTTCGAATTCTGGCCCTTGTAAGACTCGATATTCACTAAGGCTTCCTGGAATTTCATGTCAAGATCCGCAATACGGATGCTGTCCATGTTTGCTTCTTCAGTAAGCGTTTGTGTCTGATTTTTTGTTTGGTAATACTTTACGTACAAATAAATATTGATCCCTACCAGCAACAGGATAAGGATAATGTAAAAGATGGTGCGGTTGTTCTGTTTAGACGGTTGGTTGTCCGGCTGGTTTAATCTTACTTCTGACATGCTCGTTTATTTTATGGTTTAGAATAGTGGCAGGTTTACAAAATTAATACCGGAAAATTACAAAATGAATTTTTATAACCCATAAAGCGCTATTTTTCTTGTAAATATAGATTTAAACAGGGAAATAAGGGGTTATTAACAGCTTAAGTTTACCCATTGAATGAGTGGAAACGAAAGGGTATAGTCAGCAGATCTGTAAAGTTTCCCAGCACAAAAAAAATTATATTAATTTTTCCGTCGGTTGAATATCGCTTTGCTATCGTAGCCTTTTCCGTTACAAACTGTCTGAATTCCAGCAATCAGTGCTGCCTTCACTGTAAATCAGGATCGGGGCTTAATTTAATACCTGTTCAATATTTTCTTCTTTAATAAAACTTTTCAACATTGGTGCAGCATTAGCAAGAATTGATTTTATGAAACCTTTTTTTTGAAAAACAATTATCGCAAAGTCAGGGTAACAATCCTGTAATTTTTCACATAAAAATTCAAATCCTGTTGCAGAGCATCTGCTAATGCATTTCGCAGAACAATGGTTTGAAATTTTTTCCTGTTATTTTTATCCCATAATCAGTCCTATTGGAAAACGACCTCCTTCTTGATGTTCGCAATCTTCAAACAACGTTTACTTCCGACGGCCAGACGACTGTTGCAGTAGATCGGATCAGCTTTTCACTGCGACGGGGAGAAACGGTGGGAATTGTAGGAGAATCAGGTTCAGGAAAATCAGTGACTTCATTGTCCCTGATGCGTTTGATTCCTGCTCCGGGAAAAATTACGTCAGGTGAAATTTATTTTTCCAAATCCAATGAAACCCCTGTCAACCTGCTTTCACTTCCTGAAAAGGAAATGCGGCATTACCGCGGTAAGGAGATCGCAATGATTTTCCAGGAACCAATGACGTCACTCAATCCGGTATTCACTTGTGGCAACCAGGTAATGGAAGCAATCTCTTTACACCTGAAAGAACGCTCTTCGGAAGCAAAAACGCGTACACTCTTACTTTTTGAAAAAGTGCAATTGCCTGATCCGCTTCGCATCTTCAATGCTTATCCACACCAGCTTTCAGGCGGACAAAAACAAAGGGTGATGATTGCAATGGCGATGAGTTGCAATCCTTCCATACTTATTGCGGACGAGCCCACCACCGCACTCGATGTGACAGTGCAGGCGCGCATACTGGAACTGATGGAACAATTGCGGAGAGAGTACGACATGAGTATGATCTTTATCACCCACGATCTTGGTGTAGTTGCGGAAGTAGCCAACAGGATAGTAGTGATGTATAAAGGAAAAATTGTAGAGCAGGGAACAGTGGAAGAGATATTTTCAAACCCGCAACATCCATATACAAAAGGATTGCTCGCGTGCCGGCCACCCCTTGGAAAAAAATTGCGCAGGCTGCCCGTTATCTACGATTTTATGCAGGAAACTTCGGATGGCCAATTGATAGAACTTCCCGGAAAACCAGGGGAGGAACTGGAAAGAAACCTGATTCCCGAAACAGAAGTTTCAGCAAGGCTCACTCAACTGCAGTTGCAGGAACCCATTTTGTCCGTGAGAAACCTCAAGGTTTATTTTCCCACCCAACAAAATATTTTTGGAACTCCACAGAGTTTTGTAAAAGCAGTGGATGATGTTTCATTCGAAGTATATCCCGGAGAGACACTGGGACTTGTTGGTGAATCGGGTTGTGGTAAAACCACCCTGGGAAGAAGCATTCTGCAACTCGTTAAGCCAACTAAAGGTGAAGTTATTTTTGAAGGAAAAGATTTGGTAAATATTCCCGGTGAAGAAATGCGCAGGGTTCGCAAGCACCTCCAAATAATTTTCCAGGACCCTTACTCATCACTTAATCCAAGGCTTACGATCGGGACTGCCATTCTTGAACCGATGAAAGTGCATGGATTATATTCCAATGACATGGAGCGCAGGGAAAATGTTTTTGACCTCCTGAACAAAGTGAGTATGCCGGTGAGTGCATTCAACCGTTTTCCACATGAGTTTTCAGGCGGGCAACGGCAACGGGTCTGCATTGCCCGGGCGCTGGCATTAAACCCGCGTTTTATTGTTTGCGACGAATCTGTTTCAGCCCTTGATGTATCAGTGCAGGCGCAGGTTTTAAATCTACTGCTTCAGCTTCGTGAAGAATTTCAGTTCACCTACATATTTATCTCGCACGATCTATCTGTTGTAAAATTCATGAGCGATCGCATGGTAGTGATGAACAATGGAAAGATAGAAGAAATGGGCAAGGCTGAGGAAATATATCACAACCCTTCATCGGCGTACACAAAAAAACTAATCAGTGCGATTCCTAAAGGCGATCTTGAAGCTATTCGCAGGAAGGTGGGTGAGAGAATTAGTAGTTAGTTGCAAATCCTTAGTCCTGTACTCATGTCTGACGGCTTCTGAATAACAACCTTATTTTCCCCTCATCTTTTCCCACATATCCCACAACTCATCAGGAATATTTTCCAATCCTGTAAACTGGCCTGCGCCATGCAGCCATTCCCCACCGTCAATCACTACTACTTCACCATTCACATACGCTGAATAGTCGGAGAGGAGGTAAGCGGCGAGATTTGCAAGCTCCTGGTGTTCTCCGTAGCGTCCAAGTGGCAATCGTTTTAGAGGATCCATATACTGTTGAACAACGGGTGGAAACAACCTGCTCCAGGCTCCTTCAGTTGGGAATGGACCGGGAGCAATAGCATTGCACCGGATATTTTTTCTGCCCCACTCCGCTGCCAGCGACCGCGTTAATGCAAGCACACCACCCTTGGCAGCAGCCGATGGAGCTACATAACCGGAACCGGTGAATGCATAAGTGGTAACAATGTTTAAAATATTCCCGGGCAGCTTATTTTCAATCCAGTATTTGCCCAATGCAAGAGAGCAGTTGTAAGTACCTTTCAATACGATGTCCACTACTACATCAAAAGCCTTGTGTGAAAGCCGCTCAGTGGGCATCACGAAATTACCGGCAGCATTGTTGAGTAATGCATCTGCCTTTCCAAACTGATCAACAGACTGCTTGAGCAATGATTCTACTTCTTCATATTTGCGCACATCACAAGCCACTGCCAGCACTTTATTGCCGGTTTCCTTTTCCATTTCAGCAGCAGTTTTCTGCAACACCTCTAATTTTCTGGAGGTGATAACCACATTCGCACCCAGTTGGGAACAATAAGTGCCCATCGACTTACCAAGTCCTGTTCCACCACCTGTTATGATGATTACTTTGTCTTTGAGAGCGTCTTCCTTGAGCATGGGTTGGGTGTGCATGGGAAAAGTTTGAAGAGTTTAAAGAGTTTGAAGGGTTTGAAGGGTTTAAAGGGTTTAAAGGGTTTATTTTGTTTGGTTCGTCTGTACACAAATTGTCTTGCGTCTTAAGTCTTCCGTCATCCTATTTCCTCCTTCCTCCCGCTGCTAATGTCGCAAAGATTAATCTTTTCCGGTGATGATCCTTTTCCATTTATTTTTGTTGAACTACTATGCCACAGCTACTTCAATTTACTGACCGGGGAATTTATTGCGAAGCCGGTAACTTTTATATTGATCCATGGAAGCCTGTAAAACGTGCCGTAATAACACATGCGCACAGTGATCACGCTTATCGCGGACATGATTTTTACCTGGCACAGCAGCAATCTGTTCCGGTAATGAAATACAGATTGGGTGAAGACATACAGGTGCAATCGCTCGAGTACACTGAACGGATTGTTCATAACGGTGTCACCATTTCATTACATCCTGCAGGACATATCATCGGCTCATCACAGGTGAGAGTGGAGTTGGCTGGCGAAGTTTGGGTAGCATCAGGAGATTATAAAACGGAAATCGATGGCATAAGCATTCCTTTTGAACCGGTAAAGTGCGATACGTTTATTTCGGAATCTACTTTTGGTTTGCCGGTGTATCAGTGGAAGACACAACAAAAAATATTTGAGGAAATAGAACGATGGTGGAGAAGAAACCAGGAAGAGAATACGGCAAGTGTACTACTCTGCTATGCATTGGGTAAAGCCCAAAGAATATTGTGTGGAATCGATACAGCCATCGGTCCCATCTATGCCCATGGAGCCATTGAAAATATTAATGAAGTGTTGCGCAACGCAGGTGAATTAATTCCCGGCGCACTTCGGATTACTGCAGAAAATAAGAAAGAAGATTTCAGAAAGGCTTTGATTTTAGCTACCGCGTCTGTTCAAAATACTTCCTGGCTTGCGAAGCTGTCACCTTATTCTTTAGGGTATGCCTCCGGATGGATGCAGATACGGGGTAACAAAAGAAGGCGTGCTGCTGATGTAGGATTTGCATTGAGTGACCATGCAGACTGGAGCGGATTGAACAATGCGATTGCAGCAACCCAAGCGCGCAGGGTTTTTGTAACACATGGCTATACCTATCAGTTTGCAAAATGGTTAAGGGAAAAAGGACTGGATGCGGAGGAGGTTAAAACAGAGTATGAAGGTGATGTAGTGGACGAGGCGGAATAGACTTCGATTTTGGATTTACGATTTTGGATTTGTTTTCATAGACCAGAATTCATAAGGAGTACTGGAATCTTAGAAAGCGGTTAAACAATTTAACAGTGTAACTATTTCATCATTCAAATATTTAGCCTCGCAAATAAAATGCAGCAATTCGCCCAACTCTTCTACAACCTTGATCAAACCAACAGCACGAATGACAAAATTGAGCTGATGAAGAAGTATTTTGATGAGGTGAGTAATGAAGATAAATTATGGACGATTGCATTGTTTACGGGAAGAAGGCCCAAGCGGGAAATTAATAGTACAAAGCTCAGGGAGTGGGCTGCTGAATGTTCCGGATTGCCGGCATGGCTGCTCGATGAATCATATAACCAGGTTGGAGATTTTTCGGAAACAGTCTCCTTGATTGTTCCACAGAAAGTAGTTGCGCCAGATGTGTCCCTGGCAGAATGGATGAATCGTTTCCTGCAGTTGAAAAAGGCGGATGATGAAGAGAAGAAATCATTTATCACGGAAGCGTGGTTCCAGATGGATCAGCAGGAAAAATTTGTATTTAATAAATTGATGTCTGCTGCGTTTCGTATCGGCGTTTCAAAGAATAACCTGATCAAAGCGGTAGCATTGCATACTAAATTGCCGCAATCATTTCTTGCCCATCGCCTGATGGGAAATTGGGATCCGCAGAAAATTTCTTTTGAAGAGCTTATTTCATTTAATGCAGAAACAGAAGATGTATCAAAACCTTATCCCTTCTGTCTTGCGTATGCATTGGAATCTTCTCTGGAGATATTAGGGCTGCCGGAGCAATGGCAGGCTGAATGGAAATGGGATGGCATCCGTGGACAATTAATACAGCGCAAAGGAAATTTCTTTTTATGGTCGAGAGGAGAGGAGCTGGTGACCGACAAATTTCCAGAGCTTGCAATGATTGGAAAAACCTTACCTCATGGAACAGTGCTCGATGGAGAAATTCTTCCCTACCGGGAAGGAAAACCACTTGGGTTCCAGGTATTGCAGACACGTATCGGAAGAAAGAATCTTTCTCCTAAAATATTGAAAGATGCACCGGTTGCATTTATCACTTATGATTTGATTGAATGGAATGGGGAAGACTGGCGCGAAAAAGCGATGGAAGAAAGACGGCAAAAACTGGAAGAGGTGGTAATTGCGTCCAACCTGAAAGAGTTGTTGATTGTTTCACCGGTAATAGATTTTTCTTCGTGGGAAGAGCTGACGGAAAAAAGAAAGCTGTCCCGTGAAAATATCAGCGAAGGATTGATGCTGAAGAAAAAAGATTCTCCTTATCTCGTCGGAAGAAAAAAAGGAGCGTGGTGGAAATGGAAGATCGATCCTTATACGATTGATGCAGTGATGATCTATGCACAAACCGGATCAGGTATTCGATCAGGTCTATTCTCTGATTATACTTTCGCACTCTGGGATAACGGAAAACTCGTCCCATTTGCAAAAGCTTATTCAGGTTTAACCAATGAAGAAATCCGTGAAGTGGACCGCTTTGTAAAGCAAAATACGCTGGAAAGGTTTGGGCCGGTCCGCACTGTAAAACCTGAATTGGTTTTCGAACTGGCGTTTGAAGGCATTGCACTTTCTTCCCGTCATAAGTCCGGAGTAGCAGTTCGTTTTCCAAGAATTCACCGGTGGCGAAAAGATAAGAAGGCGGAGGAAGCTGATACTTTGGAAAACCTGAAAAAATTATTGGGATAACAGCAAATAGCACACGGATGACACAGATTTAACCGATAAAAACGGATAAAAAAATCGGTATAAACCCGTATGATCCGTTTCATCAGTGTACTATTACTCAAGCTTTGCTTCCAATGAGAAAACAGATAATAGCACACGGATGACACGGATTTGACCGATAAAAACGGATAAAAAATCCGTATAAATCCGTATAATCCGTTTCATCAGTGTTCTATTTCAAAAGCATTACTTCAAAAGTGTCTGGGCAATTATCGGATGATCCGGATTGATATCAATTGTTTGTTTTAATGGTACTAAAACTACATCCATACCTTCCATTGGAATGGACCCCAATAATGGTTCAGTATTTCCAGGTAACACCAGAGCACTGCATGCAGTTGTTCTGTTTTTGAAATTTACAATAACCGGCCCAACCATTTCTACATTCGCAACACTTCCATCTGCTAATTCTGCATTCTGATAAGTCATGTGTCGCAAACCAAGTTGTTTCCTGATAGTATCATTGATACACAAGTAATAAGCACCGGTATCAACCATCGCAGTAACCTGCATCTTGCGAATAGCTTCGGCTCCAATCTTGCCTTCATCGGCAAGCACTAAATCAATTGGATTTACCAATTCAATAGCAGCTTTTATAATACCCATTTCTTAATAAGTTTTGTTAAAGATAAAAAACCAAAGTTACTTCATATCCGGTAAGTTTGCTGCAGATGTCTTCATTACAAAAAATAGAATCGTGGTTTCATGGAAAGGCATGGAAACCTTTTCCTTTCCAGTATGAAGTATGGGAAAAGTATGCGTCAGGTTATTCAGGTTTGCTGAATGCACCTACCGGAAGCGGCAAAACTTTTGCCCTCTGGATGCCTGCCATGATGGAGTGGATGGAGCAGGAAAAAAAACCAAAAGGGTTGCAACTGCTTTGGATCACACCCCTAAAGGCGCTGGCCAAGGATATTCATTTAGCGGTACAGCAAGCTACCAAAGAATTGGGCATTCCCTGGAAAGTGGAACTACGGACCGGCGATGTTTCTTCTGCACGTAAGAAGAAGCAACTGGAAAAATTGCCCGATGCATTGATTACTACACCGG
>JBDSEW010000392.1:0-7216 GCA_039919825.1 Chitinophagales bacterium
CTCCCCGCTCTCATCTATGATCATTATTTTGTTTGAAAATGTCTTCGTAAAATTTAATTTAGATCAAATCCTAACAGGCTCTAAGAAAAGAATAATTTTACCTTTTGTAAAATGACATGAAGGGAACAGGTTATGCATGAAATTGAACCCTATTACAGTTGGCGCGATATTTACCTTTCAGAAGAAGATAAGTTGTCGCCATTCTTTGGCCAGGAATACAGCGAATTTGAATACTCGAATACCATTTACAATTTTTTTATACATCCGCAGTGGGACAGTTTTGGATCCCCAACTTTGTACCTGAAGGTATTATATGCTGACTATGCGCACCATTTTGTAGTGATAGAATTGATTGGCGAATGGAATGATGCGATCAACAATGATAGCATGTTTCTTAAAAGGGAGGTGGCTGATGTATTCATGGAACACGGCATCACCAAGTTTGTGCTGATCGGTGAAAATGTGCTCAACTTCCATCAATCAGATGATTGCTATTATGAAGAATGGTATGAAGATGTGCGTGACCAGGGTGGATGGATTGCGATGATTAATTTCAGAGATCATGTGCTGGATGAAATGAAAAAAGCCCGGCTATCAAATTATATTCAAATGGGAGAAAACCTGAACGATGTGAATTGGCGGGTGGTTAAGCCTTTTCACATTCATCATTTGGTGGAGAGCAGGATGATGCAGGCGTTGAAATGAACTACGAACTGGATCTTCAGTTTCGTTAATTATTAGATGTTTGATTCATAAGGAAGATTGAAGACTCGCTACTTCCGGCTATTTTGCTGCAGGCTGGTCGAGTTCCTCGAAGACTGAATTATTGCTGATAAATTCAGGAACCAGCTCTTTCATTTTTGAGACAATTTCCAGGTTATCCTGGTTGTCGAACATGGTGATCAGTTCCCTGATATTCTGATGAACAGACTCAAAAGCATATTCCCTCACCTTTGCGATCATAATTTTCGGATGGTGCGTCTGGATGGTATTTTCATGTGTGTTTAACAATTCTTCTACCAGCTTTTCACCCGGACGCAAACCGGTAAAAGCGATCTGGATGTCTTTGCCGAGTTCCATCCCTGAAAGCTGGATCATTTTTTTTGCGAGGTCGACAATGCGAACGGGCTCACCCATGTCAAATATGAAAATTTCACCTCCATTACCCATTGCACCAGCTTCGAGCACCAATTGACACGCTTCCGGAATAGTCATGAAAAAGCGGGTGACTTCAGGATGTGTTACAGTGACCGGACCTCCTTCAGCAATCTGTTTTCGAAACTGCGGAATAACCGAACCGTTTGAACCCAATACATTTCCAAAACGGGTGGTAATAAAATGGGTATTCGGTTCGATATTCTTCTCTGTAAGAAACTGGTTGAGTGATTGCACGTAAATTTCTGCAATGCGTTTGGAGGCACCCATTACATTGGTTGGATTCACCGCTTTATCGGTAGAAACAAAAACAAATGTCTCTACCTCAAATTTTACAGCAAGGTCGGCGCACACCATCGTTCCCTGCACATTGGTAAGCAGCGATTCTGATGGATTGTCTTCCATCATAGGCACATGTTTATAAGCCGCCGCATGATAGATGATCTGCGGCCTGAAGGAGCTGATCACATTTTCCATACGTTCCTGGTTCCTGACATCACCGATCACCACTTCAAATTTTTCTGATTGCAACTCACTTTTCAGCTCCTGCTGCAATTCGAAGAGTGGTGTTTCCGCCTGGTCAAGCAGAAATAACTTCTCCGGCTTAAAGGTTGATACCTGCCGGGCAATTTCACTTCCAATAGAACCGGCTGCACCGGTAATGAGAATTCGTTTTCCGTGCAATTGATTACTAATGCGCCTGAAGTCGAGTTGAATAAGGTCACGTTCCAGCAATTCCTCGATCTTAACTTCCCGAATCTGGTTCATACTGAGCTCACCATTGATCCATTTAGACATTGGGGGCACATGCAACACCCGCACATTGTATTTAAGGCAGGTGTCTACCACCTGTTTTTTACGGCTGGCAGGAATATTTGGTACAGCGATAATCAGCAGGTCGACAGGCTGTGCCTGCAACAATTCTTCGAGGTCATTTTTGGAATCATAAATGGAAACGCCTTCCATCTTTTGGCGAAGGAGGTCGCTTTTGTTATCGATAAAAGCTATTACCTGAACATCTTTTTTCGGATCGCGTTCGAGTGTTTTTTTTGTGATCAGTCCATATTCATTTGCACCAAGGATGATTACATTCGATTTTTCTTTTCGGATTTGAACCAATTCTTCATACAATATTTTTACACCAAGGCGATAAGCCGACATTGCGAAAACTGAAATAAAAAATTCGATGATCATTACTGAAAACGGAACCAGGTAATTGCCACTGATTTTGAAGGAAATGAAATTGAGGATGCCAATCATCAAAGTGCCGAGTGCCAGCATGATTGCTACACGCTGTGCGTCTTCTGATCCTGTATATTGAATCATGCCTGCATAAATTCGAAAGAGAAAAAATCCGGCTATTCTAACAAAAAGCATTACAGGTATAGAGAGGTACATGGATTGAAGCTCATGTGCCGGAATATGAAAATTAAACCGCAGGAGAAAAGCAAACAGCAATGCTGTAAGCACAATGCAAGTATCAATGGTGAAAATGACCCAGCGCGGGACCAGTGAACGGTATTTAAAACGAAGGCGGTTGATAGCCACAGGACAATGTGAAAGTAGATTATGTTGCCAAGTTAGAACTTTTACAAAGCTTTTTGAAACGTAGTATTCTGTTCAACTTGAATTGTAACAACTTTGACAGGGTTAGTTAAGAACCCGGGCTTAATCCGGGTTAAAACTCCCGGTTTTAACCAGCTCTGAACAAGTTAATATTCAAAGGTTGTTTGTAAAAAGTATATTTTGCTGAAGCAACGTTTTCGATGTATTGAAAATCTTTAACTTTATCGCCAGCTAATCCTTTCCAAATGAAAAAATTTACCCTTTCATGTATTGTTTTCTGCTGTACCCTACTATCTGCAGCTCAAGGTCAGGAGATCATACAGGTCTGTTGTGATGATACCGTTTGCGCTCCTGGTACTGATATCACATTAACTGCAGTAACGGATTCAAGTTTTTACGGCGATCTGCTGAGCATTGAAGATGATACCTACAGTCAGCTGATCGATCTCGGCTTTTCTTTCACTTTCTTTGGAAATACCTATAAGAAATGTGTTTTGTCTACAAATGCATATATCACCTTCGATTCGACACAGGCATTGAATTATTCGCCATGGCCTATTACCGAAGCTATTCCATCACCCCTGAATCCAATGAACGCCATCATGGGTCCGTGGCATGATGTTGATCCATCTGTTATACCGGATCCCTGCATATCTTACGGTAAGTTTGGAGACGCTCCCAACAGGTATTTCATCTATAATTTTACCAATGTGCCGATGTACCTGACCTCCTGTAACTCCCTCACTTTTACAGGACAGATAATTCTTTATGAAGGAACCAACATCATCGATATTTATTTGGGGCACAAGGTTCTTTGCGAAGAATGGAACGATGGGAATGCCATAGAAGGGTTGCATAATATAGACGGCACTGTTGCAATAGTGGTTCCGGGAAGGAATTTCCCGGAAAAGTGGGAAGCTTTTGATGAGGGTATAAGGTTTACACCCAATGGAAATTCCTACGACATGACGAATGTTCCCTACATTCCTGTTCCCTTTGCAGCAGGTCAGCCACAATGGTACGATGATCAGGGAAACTATCTCGGAAGTGGTTTTGAAATAACAGTAAGTCCAACCGTTACTACTTCTTACTATGCAAAGGTTTCCTCCTGTTTTGATGTTGCGGATACCGTAACAATTATGGTGAACGAAATGGATGGCACTTATTCGCAGGTTGATCCTTCCTGTCCCAACAGCGGTGATGGAAGTATTTCTGCTGCTACAACAGGTAATTTTGGTCCCAATACTTTTGTTTGGGTGGATAGCAATGGAGACACCCTGCAGGTTACCAATAATGCTACCTCAGATGGTGTGGATTTTTTAAATGGAGGACAGTACAATGTAATTATATTAAACAGTATTGGATGTTTTATCACCCATACATTTTCTATCGGGCCACCACCTTTCAGTGCCGGTTTTGCAGTTAGTCCTTCTGTACTATGTGCTGACGCTCCTGTATTCTTCACCGATCAATCACTGGGTACCATTGCTTCTTACTTCTGGAATCTTGGTGATGGTTCCACTTCCACGCAGCAGAATCCCTCCAAAGCATATCCGGCAGGTAGCTATAAAGTACAATTGATTGTAACTACAAGTGATGGTTGTAAGGATACTTTTGTCCAGGATATTGTTGTGGAACCTAATATTGTAGTAGGTTTCACGATACAGGATCCGCCTTATTGCGTAGGGATTCCGATTCAGTTTACTGATGTTTCCTCTGCTAACCCTGAAACATGGTCATGGTCTTTCGGAGATGGAGGTACGTCTGATGTTCAAAATCCTTCCCATTCGTATAGCAATCCGGGTGATTATGTAATCCATGTAAATATTGCAGATCAGTTTTGTGGGGCAGGGGAGTCAGAATCAGCCATCACCGTAAATTTTGTACCTGACCCTAAACTAAGGGAAGATACCCTGCTTTGCCCTAATGAGCCACTTCAACTGAGTGCAGATGCACCCGGCACTTCGTATTTATGGTCTACTGGCGCAACTACTGAGTCAATTCTTATTGCTGCACCGGAAGTAACTACTTATTACTCTGTTATTGTAGATAATTTTGGATGCAAAGGAACAGACAGTGTGCTGATTACACCTGATTGTTTGCTGTTGTTACCTGCTGCGTTTTCACCAAATAGTGATGGGGTCAATGATCTGTTACATCCGTTGGGTAGTTTGCTGGCCAGCTATTCGCTTGCGATTTATAACCGGTGGGGACAAGAGGTTTTTAGCTACGAGGGTAACGATCTTCAGATGGGATGGGATGGTACATTCAAAGGAGAATCTCAACCGGTGGGCGTATATGTGTATATGCTAAAAGGAGCTTTTGTGAGTGGAGAGGCCGTAGCGAAAACAGGAAATGTTACGGTGGTTCGTTAGGAAGGTTTTAACCAATTTGAAAGATCCAGGTTTATATTCTGATACATGAAGAAATTGATGCCGCTCTTATTGCTGGTTGTATTTGGGAATGTATGTGCGCAGTCCGTTGAGCAACCATCGGACACTTTAAATTATACAGTTGCAATGTATATTGGAAAAGACCGCGACTCCTACCAAACACTTTCTTTCACCAAAGAGAACATGACCTTCTCAGAAGCTGAGCGATATGGTTTTAAACCGGAGACCTTCAAACGAAAGCAAAAAAATGATTCCACCTGGACTTTTGTGGTTGTTACCAAAAGTGCTAAAAATGGTATCATGACCTGGGAAGGAACAGTGATCAATGATTTAATAGAAGGTACTTGTATCTGGACGCGAAAGGTGGAAAACCCTGTGAATTATACTTTCAAGGGGAAAGAAGTAAAAGATTAAATTCTCTTTGTACGTAGTTTCCACATCACCTGATTGTGGTATTGGTAAGTAACTTAGCTACCTATAATTTTATTGCCCAATTGAACCTTTTCAACCAAGAAGGAAAATCTAAAAATAATTTTCCACAAACATTCAATAATTTTTCACTACCAATTTCACTGCTAAAAAATTAAACTCTATGAAAAGTACATTACTTGCTTTGCTAAGTCTGTTGATTCTTTCTTCAACATGGCTGTATGCTGTAGAATCAGAACCCAATAATGTCAGTAATGACGCTGACAAACTCAATCTTAATTCCAGCAACAACGGAGCAATAGATATTGCCAATGACGTTGACTGGTGGAAGGTAACAACTACTTCTGATGGAAAACTGGATTTGACCCTTACCTCTACAAATGGCTTATATTGCTATGTGCAGCTTTACGATAACAATGCCACAACATTACTTAAGAGCACCTATACCAACGGAACAACAACCCTTTCACAAGACGGTCTTTCACCGGGGACCTATTACATCTACATTTATGCCTTTACTGCGGGGCAATTGCCCCTCTACACTATTTCAAATACGCTTACTACTGCGGCATTCACCAATGATCCTGAACCTAATGACGTTTATACACAAGGTGGTGTGCTTGCACCAACCGGTTCAGTAACAGGCCACATTGGATATTATTATAATTTAGGAGTGGATGGAACAGATTGGTGGAAGGTAACCACCACCGGAAATGGACTGCTGAATCTTGAGATGGTTTCTTATAACGGCCAATATATTTATTGGGTGTTGTATGATGGTGATGGCTTAACTGTGCTGCATTCCCAATATACCAATGGATCTGCCAGTTATAATGTGGATGGATTGGCTGCAGGTACCTATTATGTAAAAGTGTACCCTTTTTCTGCTGGTGGCTTCACACCTTATACACTTACTTCCACCTTTACCGCACCACCGGTAGCGAGCGATGCTGAACCCAATAATTCAAAATCACAGGCTAAAAATATTTCGCTAAATGGCTCAAAGACAGGACAGGTGGGTTATAGTTATAATGGCGTAAAAGATGCAGAAGATTGGTTTAAATTTACAACTACCAGTGATGGATTGGTAAAACTTTCCATGATCTCCCAAAACGGACAATATATTTATTGGCAGCTCCTGGATAATGATGGCACCACTTCACTTTATAACACTTATACAAATGGATCCGCATCCTACAATGTAGATGGACTGGCAGCCGGTACTTATTATATAAAGGTTTATCCATTTTATGCTACAGGCTATATTCCCTATACGCTTTCTGACACGCTGTACACTGCACCTGTAGCCAACGACCTGGAACCTAATAATGGAAAAGCGCAGGCGCAGGCTTTTGCAACGGGAAGCACAGTTACCGGCCATTCAGGATATTATAATGATTTGAAATATGACTCTGAAGATTGGTTTGAGATCGTAACTACCGAGGATGGACAAATCAGTCTTACGATTACATCAGAGAATGGTCAATATATTTATTATCAGTTGTATGATAATGATGCCGTTACATTGTTAAAGTCCAGTTACACAAACGGAACAGCGAGTCATATTACAGATGGATTGGCAGCAGGAACCTATTATGTGAAAATTTTCCCCTTTTATTCTAACGGTTTTATTCCTTATACACTTACTAATTCGCTTTCCACATATGTGAATG
>JBDSEW010000002.1:0-6222 GCA_039919825.1 Chitinophagales bacterium
TAGAAGAGATATTAGTTATAATGTGAATGGTATAAATTAATAGATACAGCAAATGCAAGGTGAGTAGGGTCGTGTCAGGAGGTTCCTCCTGAATGACTTCATTTTAATTTAATGTTCAACTGACTAATGGGACTATAAAATGTATATATCTATCCCGTTTTGAGAATAACCGGAAAGTATAAATCAATCCCATTCGCAGTCTAAGGAGAATTAATCACTCAATATCCCTTCGATATCGTCTTCGACACCGCTTCTGCAACGGAGTTTACATGCAGCTTCCTGTAGATCCTGCTGACGTGCGAGTGCACCGTTTCGAAGCCGATGAAGAGCTCGTCTGCAATCATCTTGTATGATTTTCCCTTTACCAGATAATTCAATACCTCTTTTTCGCGGGAGCTTAAGCAATTGAATTCATCCTGCTCGGATTTGGAAGGCTGAAGCTTTGAAAACTGGTTGAGCACTTTTCTTGCAATAACAGGAGTCATAGGCGCACCTCCTGAATAGACTTCATTTATATATTGAATAAGTGATTCCATATTGGCATTCTTTAGCACATACCCATTGGCACCTGCACAAATGGATTCGAAAACTTTTTCATCATCCTCAAAACTGGTAAGCATCAGTACAGGCAGGTTGGGAAATTTTGTGCGAAGCAGCTTCACGGCATCAATTCCATTCATAGAAGGCATGTCAATATCCATCAGCACCACATCAGGCCTGGTGAGCTCGATCTCTTTGATCAGGTGATTGCAGGATTCAAAACCTGCGGCAAACTCCAGGTGCTGCGTGGTGGACAACAGCATTTCCACGGAATCACGCACATCCCTGTGATCATCAAATATGATAACACGCAAAATCTTACCTGCTGAATTCGACATAGTGCAAAAGTGAATGCTGACGTAATGTGTATCAATCACCATTTATGGTGAAATCTTTAGTTCAATCTTAATAGTAGTTCCCTTTCCTGGTACTGACTCCATCCGGAATTTTCCACCGATCTCCTCAGCGCGTGCCTGCATATTTTTAATTCCGTTGCCATTGTACAAATCTTCCTTCTGTAAAACTGCACCATCAACAGTCACCTGGCTCCTGTCAGGATGAAGATTAAAACCTTTCCCATTATCCGCAATGGTCAGTGCTAATTTATTACCGTCCTTCTTAATGATGATATTTACTTCTGTGCAACCCGCGTATTTTATAGTGTTGTGAAGCGCTTCTTTATAGATATAGAAAAGGTTCTTTCGCTTTGTCATTTCCAATTTTGTTTCACCAATGCTTTGATCATACTCGATGTTAAACTGAATTCCGGCTGCACCTAACAGCGATGCGGCATAGCTTTCCATCCTGAAGACTAAATTTTTGAGCGTATCATTGGTTGCTTTCACCGCCCATACGGCATCACTGGTTTTATCTACTATTTCACGTGAAGAGATTTTTATTTTGTCAAGAATGGTCTTTGTCTCTTCCGTCCTTTCCTGCATCAGCTTTACACTGGCCACCTGGCTGAATAAGCTGATGCTGCCCAGCGTACTCCCGATATCATCGTGCAGATCACGCGCAATCTTATTTCTCACTTCCTGTATTTTTAAAATCTGCTTGATCCTGTACCGGTAAAAAGCGTACGCCCCGGCGATTACTGTTAGTATCACTACCATATAAAACCAAAGGGTCTTATAAAATGGAGGGGTGATCACAATAGGAATCGAGCGTGTTTCGCTCTCTGCACCATCACTGTTGATGGCTTTATACATGAGCTCATAATTTCCCGGAGGCAAATTAGTGTAGGTGATATAAGGGTTGTTTTCATTGTTTCTCCAGTCATGGTCAATGCCTGTTAATTGATAGATGTAAGTAACCTGGTCATTATTTGAAAAACAATTCGAGGAAAGATAAAATCTGAGGAAGTTACGGTCATATTTCAGCACCAGTTTATGTAAAAGAAGCGAATCTGCTGCTTCATCCATCACCCACAACCTGGTGAGCTGTACACGGGGTTGCTCCTCATCTCTTTGAATCTGATGCGGATTAAAGGAAAGGAAACCTCCCTCGAAACCCGCAGAAAGATTCGAATCACTGTCGTTAAAAAAGTGCCCGCTGATTCCTTCCGGTATACCCTGCTTCGAATCGAACAGCTTATAGGTGCCTTTCGTTACCTCATAGCTCAGCAGTCCTTTTGATGTCATGATCCAAAGATGGTTATCATCCTGCTTTGCCAAACCCTGCAGTGACTTGTATTCACCTTTTATGAAGGAGAAGGGAGCGGTATCATTTTCCGGGTAAAACCGGATCAGACCTGAAACTTCGGACGTGAGCCAGAAACTGCCGTCTTTATTCTCCACAATATCATAGACGTCATTGACTTGAATTACTTCTTTTCCTTTCCTGTTTTTCCACTCCCGCTCATAAAGCAGGAGATCATGCGTGATGAGATCCGCGAAAGGAATCAGGTCAGGATCAAATTCCGGAGGCAATATAAACTGTGTGATTCCTTGTGATGCGCCACAAATCCATAGGCGGTTTTTTGAATCCACATATAACTTGCGAAAAAGGTTTTCAATGATCACTGTGTCGCCACGCCCCTGCAGGAGCCTGAACAAATTCCTGCGTTCCAGGTCAGCCATCACAACAGTATGACCATAGGTTAAACCGCACATTAAATTCCGAGTACCAACCCAGAAGTCTGTAATGTAATTGATGCGTGAAGAGTAGATGGAATAGAAACCCTTGTCATCGATTTTTGGATTAGACGGAATCATCTTTAATTCGACCGAGGTGGTGTCGAGAATAAAAATCGTTTTATTCGTTCCGATGAAAATGTTCCCATCAATGCTTAAGTGAATGCTGGTGAGCTGAAGTTTTTCCTTCCTGTATTCAAAGGATTTATAGTGGTATTGCTTTTCTGTTTTGTTGCGGTAAAACAAACCACAGGCGGATGCGATGTATTCAGTTCCACCTTTTGCAATAACACGATCGAATACCCTGCAACTTATTTTTTCTCCGGGAACAGGAAGCAGTGTTACCTCGAACTGGTTCTGAAGCGGATCATAAACGTACAAGCCCTGTTCCGTTCCAACCCACATCCGGTTAACGTCATCACGGTAGATGCAGTAAATCCTCGAGGTGAATATTTCAGGAGCATGTTGATCAGTGAGAAATGTTTTCTTTTTTAAATCGAAGAAATGAAGCCCTGACGCCTTGGTGCCACACCATAGGATTTTGTTGGCGTCTTCAGCAATGCTGATGATTTCATCGCTTGAAAAGTTCAGCTTTTCAGTGCCGTCAAAAATATAGCTTGCTACCAGTTTCGCTTCATCATCAAATTGATGGAGGCCATTGTCCCAGGCGCCACACCAGATGTGCCCGTCGCTTGCCACCACTGCTGCATTAATGGTTAAAGCACCTGCTATCGGTAAATCCCTCGGCTTCGGTACAGGCGGGTCGCCTAACTTTTTCAATGATTGCGTTAAGACGGCTATAAAAACCGTTGAGTCCTTTAATATAACTTCATAAGTACTTCTTAATCCCGGAGGGTTTACAAAATCTAAAAGGCCATTTGTTTCCAGAGGTAGCAGACTTTTTGTTTCCAGGCTAAAAAGTTGCAGGCCTCCATTGTTCAGCCCAAGCCAAAGTGCATTTCTCCCGGAATCAAAACGGATCACATTAATACTATTGGAGTAAAGTGTTAAGTTGCTATTATTGTACGTCCTGAATTTTTGTGTGCTGAAATCATAAGAGCAAAAGCCTGAGGTAGAAGTGCCGATCCATAATACAGAATCATCATCATAGGCAAGACAGGTGATGCTGTTGCTGCAAAGCGAGGTGGAATCATTCACACGATTCCGGAAGACATAGAAATCGCGGCCATCATAGCGGTTGAGTCCATCTTTAGTACCGAACCACATGAATCCCTGCTTGTCACGCAGCATGCAGGTGATGCGGTTGTCGGAAAGGCCGTCTTGTGAGGTGAGGTGCGTTAAGGCAATTCCCTTTTCCTGACTGCTTCCTGTGTAACACGAGAAAATAAATAAGATGAAGAGTAAAAGCTTGTTTCTCATCTCGTACCCCATAACGCAAGCTATCAATCTTTTTTATTTAAGGCAACTGCTTGTTGACCTTGCCACTTCGCAGAATCGTACATTTCAGGCCCGTTAATGGTTTTAGTTAATTCCAGCATTTTAATTAACCGGTAAATATGCAGGAGGAATTCAAAGGTAACCTCTCAATTCATCCTGGCAACCTTCACTACCTGGCTATGTATGCCGTTGGAAATAGAAAGAATATAGTTGCCTGAAGTAAGTAATGGATCGAATTGCAATTGCTCATGATGCTCTCCGGGCACTCTTCCTCAACTAGCGCAAGTCTTAGCAAAGCCATGAGGCAAGGTAGACTTGTGCGCGGGTACATTCGCTCAAGTTTTGCCACCCACAAACCTGCCTTTAAACTTGCCCTAACAAATGCCATTCATGGCCAACGTACCGACATGATATTGATTTAAAAACCTATCTTAACCACAGAAAAAAGAACAATCAAATTTACAACTTGAAAGGAAGAAGAATAAAAATTATAGTGAATCGTGAAACAACATGAAAGCAAACGAATTACAGATAAATAACTTTTTACAAGCGCCTAATGTACAGTTTGTAATTCCTGTTTATCAACGAAATTATGATTGGGCAAATACTGAGTGCAAAGATTTATTGAATGATATTATTTCGGTGGAAACGGAAGATAGGGGAACGCACTTTATTGGTAGCATTGTATTTGTTCACGAAGGCACCTACAGCACCAGCGAAGTAAAAGAATTGGTTATTATTGATGGACAGCAACGTTTAACAACAATTAATGTCTTGTATGTGGCTCTATATCGTTTCGCAAAGGAAAGCAGGAAAGCCCAAGATGCAGAGCGGCTATATAATATGTTTTTAACCAATCAATATGTTAAGAACGAATCGAGCAAATTAAAACTGAAACAAACCGATACCAATTCACTTGCTTTTAAAGCCATTATGCTTGGGACCGAAAGTAAATCAAATGCATTTTCAAACGTTACAGAGAACTATAACTACTTTAGAAGTATTATTAATAATGAAAATTTTGAGTTGATTTTAAGAGGATTAAATCGATTAATATTTGTAGAAATCTCATTGGAAAGGGATAAAGATGACCCGCAACGCATTTTTGAAAGTTTAAATTCAACAGGATTAGATTTATCGCAATCAGATTTGATACGGAATTTTATTTTAATGGACTTGCCACCAAAAGACCAAAACAGAATATTTGAAACCATTTGGAATCCGATTGAAGAAAATGCAAAAGATTTGATCAAACAAAGTTCTTTGGTTTCAGATTTTATAAGAGATTACTTAACGCTTCGCAACAAAAAAATACCTAATAAAAATAAGGTTTACGCAGAGTTTAAAACCCTTTACGTCAACAAAAAGGGTGAGGCTTATCATCAGGAATTGGAAAACATTAAATCATTATCTATACACTATAAAAAATTTGTCAATCCAACAACTGTTACTGACACTAACATCAGAAGGGAACTAGAATACATCAATCGTTTAGAGATAAATGTTACTTATCCTTTTTTACTTCAAGTATTTGAAGACACTGAAAACGGGTTACTTGAAAAGGATGAATTGATAAAAGTGCTTAAACTGATTCAAAGTTATGCTTGGAGAAGGTTTATTGTTGGTTTGCCTAGCAGTTCTCTAAATAAAATATTTATGACTCTATATTCGGAAGTAGATGCAGAAGAATATTATGATTCTATTGCAAAAGCTTTACTCAAAAAGAAAGGGAGTGCCAAATTCCCAAGTAACGAAGATTTAAAAACTGCTTTAAGAGATAAGGATTTATATAACACGCAACCTAAAAATAGAAATTATTTGTTTGAAATGTTAGAAAATTTCAATAACCGTGAATACGTCAATACAAGTAATGAACATATTACAATTGAACACATTTTCCCTAGAAACCCCAATGAAAATTGGAATACTGATTTGTCGTCTGAGGAATACTTCCTTTTTAAAGAAAAGCATTTAAACACAATTGGAAATCTCACGCTTTCTGGAAATAATGGAACACTTAACAATAAGTCTTTTGTGGAAAAAAAAGAAATGAATATTGATGGAAAGGAACAAGGATATCAATTTAGTAGGTTGTGGTTAAATGCATATTTAAAATCAATTCCCAAATGGGATGTTGCAAAATATGAAG
>JBDSEW010000005.1:0-3189 GCA_039919825.1 Chitinophagales bacterium
ACCAAATTGCCGCGAGTGGTTATCAAAGACCATGATAAGGATGCTCCGCAGTATTATTCAGAGAAGCGTGTAGAAGCGTTGGCCTTCCAGTTTATTCCGATTGAACTCACAAAGCGAAAACATTTAAGGCAGATCAGAAGAGATCCGTCAAAATTATCCATGGCAAAAATCCAGGATGACTATCCTGAAAACCTAACGTCTGCAATGGAAAAGATGCATCCGGGCATCACCCGTTCCGATGAATGGTTCGGTGAACGGATGATGAACGGAATGAACATGGCTACTTTCCTGAAAGATAAAACGGAGCCGGATCTATACTGGGTGAAGTATTTCGGTGCAGGCACCTATGATATAAACAATGAGTATGCCTTTCCTACTTCAGAAGCTAAATTCAGGATTAAGGAAGATGGATATCCCCTTCCGGTAGAAATTCATTTAACGGGCCCGTTGAATGCATTCAATAAAGATCCGTGGCAGGTAAATGTTTTTACTCCGGCCGACGGACCTAAATGGGAAGCCGCCAAACGTGTGGTGCGTGTAAATGGAGGTCTGTGTACGGAGCTCGACGAACATCTTACCGCCACGCACCTGAACATGGAGCAATATTCTATTGCCGCTTATCGCAACCTGCACCTCAGCCCATTGGCTTATCTTTTATTTCCACACCTGAAAGAAGTAGTGTTGGTAAACCATACTGCCGACAGGATCCTGATAAGAGATTATCTGCCCAGCGCAACGGCACTAACGTATGATGGTATTCTGCACCGCGCGTATAACATTCTCGGACTCATGGATTGGCATGGCTGGCATCCCATGAAACCTGTTTCAGAAGCGCATTCATTCGCAAAGGCAGAAGACCTCTTTTGGAACCTTGCCGGAAAATATGTCGATCACTTCTTTGACATGCACCTTGAAGAAATTAAAAAGTATTGGTATGAAGTGTTCATGTTTTCCAACGAATTGCTGCAGCATGGTGTGCCATTATTTCATTCAACAATAGATTTTTCAAAGCTTTCTCCCGAAGCACGTGCCATGGAAGAGAAGCGCCTTGAATATTATACGCAGCAATACCGCATAGACCTTACGCTGCAACGGACAAAAGTGAATGGTGAAACAAAAGTAATTTCACCGCTCACCACCTCACCTGTATTTGACGAAAGTAAACCTGAAGATATTCAGCACGTGAAAGATGCAAGTCGTTACATGATTATGATGGCCTCTTTCATGCATACATGGGCAAATGAGCATCAATATGAGGACATCGGGGAAGTGCTTTATAATTGCCTTGGCCTGAGATTCGGTGATAAGGAATCAGGTGTGATGGCTCCGGAATCTGATCTAAGCATAGCTCCCGACCTTACAAGGAGCACGCAGATGATGTGGTTCAGTAATTTTCTTTCCCGTACAGAATACGGATTTATTACCCGCAATGAAGAGAAAGACATTGATCCTCATTTCAGTGAAATGTTGCTCAATAACAAAGAACAGTTTGCAAAATGGAGAGTGGATGTTGCCAATATTGAATCACGCACCAACATCTGAGATGCAAAGTGTGATAAAAATTATTAAAAGAACAAGCGCGAAATCACTGGATGCTAAGGGTCTGTTTGAAACTGATTAATCATAGGAGATTCTAAGAACATAAATACAGTAGGTCATCTGAGGTTTTTTTACCGTCTTCGCACTTAAATAAAAAAAACCAATAGGGTGAATCGTTAGGTTCATAAGGAAATGAGATTGCACTTTTTAACAAAAAAATCCACATAAAGTGATAGTAAGAGTACCCCTGAAAAACAATTGGTTTACACGTTCAAGTGACAAATTTACCTTGTGGTTTACCTCAAGAATGTTTTCACTCGCATTGGCGCTTGTACTGGCTTTTCCAAAGCGTTACCGTATGTCGCACAACAACGGCATTGCAGCCCGTGGTAAAGTGCGTATCGTGGATCATCCTGAATTTCCGCCACATGATTTTTTTGAACCGGGCAAAGAATTTCCCTGCCGGCTCCGGCATGCCATGGCTACCTTCCTGGATGATGCCATGAACGGAATCAGAAGTTGCTCCATAAAATTTTCTGATCATTACTGGAACAGCCCGTTTGACCTCGAATGCAATACCGGCGCTATCAATTTATTCTGGTCGGCTTCCAGCTTCATGAAGTTTGCAGCATTGCGCAAACAGGATTGGGGAATTGAATACCAGGAGTACTACAGAAAATATCCCGAAGGTTTGAAGGGTGCTGAAGATGCATTGAGGCGAAACCCTACTTCCTACACCAACCTGCGTTTTTATGGCTTAACACCTTTTCTCTTCATCGGGAAAGACAATGTGAAGCGTTATGCAAAATACAGGGTAATTCCTTTTGAAGACATTCCTGAATCCGGTATCAATGAAAATCCCAGTGAATGGGATACCTGTAACCAACGCATTCTTCCCCACGAAACGCGTGGAAGAAACTACCTGAAAGATGAATACAAAGAACGTGTTGCCCGCGAAGGAGCAAAGTACCGGCTCCAGATTCAAACACGTATTGCAAGCGATGACGACAGCACGGAAATTTTTAATAACCAGAAGCCCTGGGATGATAACCTGTTTCCATGGCACGACCTTGCCGTAATGGAAATTACTCAGGTGCTGGATTGGAACGACAGCAACCTCACCAGTTTTTCACTGAACCACATGCCGAAATCACTGGGCATCATTCCGGCAAAATCAATTTACGATTACAACTCGCTCAACTACATGCGTTCCCATTCTGAAATTGCGAGGAAGGCAAGATTGTTTTCCTATAAAATAAAAGGAATGCCGCCACCTATTCCGGATGATGACAACCGCAATGTATCCGACTGGTCAAAGAGAACCTGAGTTCATTAAGAGTACGAACCATTTTCGAAAAGGAAATAATAGTGATGACGCCCATTTCATTTCATGACGGCAGCCCAGGGTAAACCCCTTTCACCGCACCAACCGCTTCTTCAAAAGTCATTCTGGAGGAACCTCCTGACAATAACCGATTCACCTCATGCTATACCAACCAATCTCCCACAGAATTTATTTTATACTGTGCCTTGTAAGAAGTGCAGCAGGGATTCACTATGCAAAATTGCATAATGATTTTCAGCAGTTTACAAGGATGTCATTGTAAGATGTCATGCCGTCCTTACCAAAAACACTTCGTAATTATTTTT
>JBDSEW010000075.1:0-7411 GCA_039919825.1 Chitinophagales bacterium
TCTTACCTTCAAATCTAAAATCATGGCAAAGACCATCACACAAAGAGTTGTTTTCAAAAATGCAACTACTACTGACCTGTATGAACTGTATATGAATGCGAAAAAACATAGTGAAGCAACCGGAACAGTCACTAAAATTTCTGAAAAGGTAGGCGCAAAATATTCAGCAGGTGACGATTATATAACCGGTAAAAACCTGGTGCTGTTGAAAAACAAGATGATCGTTCAAACCTGGAAAGCGGCTGATTGGGACGAGCAGGAACAGGATTCCATCTTCATCCTCACCTTTGAACAGAGTAGTAAGGATGCCATTCTTAATATGGTACATGCGAATCTTCCTGATAAGCATGCAGATAGTATTAAAAAGGGATGGACGACTTATTACTGGAATCCGTGGAAGGCTTACCTAACGGGAAAACCTATGGTAAAAATTGTGATGTAACCGGAACATTAATACGAGGGATGAATGTAATTCTGCAGGATTTATTTCATGTTTCATCCTTTGAAAGGAAGACGGCCAATAATTTGGGAAACCATTCTGTTGAACTCTTCCTGTAATTTGTGGTTTTTGCAAAGCCATGGCGCACCCTTTCACCAATAAACTCCTTCAATGGCATGCAGCCAATCCCCGCAGCATGCCCTGGAAAAATACCAAAGACCCTTACAGAATATGGTTGTCTGAAATTATCCTGCAACAAACGCGGGTAGCGCAGGGATTGCCATATTATGAACGTATCACCTCAAAGTTTCCAACCGTCCAGCATCTTGCGAATGCTTCAGAAGATGAGGTTTTAAAATCGTGGGAGGGATTGGGATATTATACAAGAGCAAGAAATTTACATGCGGCATCGAAACAGGTTGCAAAGAATCCCGAAGGAAAATTTCCGGATACGTATGATGCCATATTGGAATTAAAGGGTGTTGGACCCTATTCCGCTGCTGCCATTGCCTCTTTTGCTTTTGATCTTCCGCATGCCGTAGTAGATGGTAATGTTTTCAGGGTGCTCTCGAGATATTTTGCTATCAGCGAGCCCGTGGATTCCACGAAAGGAAAACGAACTTTTGCAGAACTGGCGCAAAGGATGTTGGATAAAAGGCATTCTGCTGATTATAACCAGGCAATCATGAATTTTGGTGCGCTCGTATGCAAACCCGCTTTACCTGAATGCCCAACTTGTATTTTCATGAAAGAGTGCGCGGCTTTTACCAGCAACAGGGTTTTTAATTTTCCTGTTAAGGAAAAGAAAGTCACGGTTAGAAAGAGATGGTTTAATTATTTAGTACTGGAAAACAAGGATGAAATAATTATTGAAAAGCGAATGGCCAATGATATCTGGAAGGGATTATACCAGTTTCCTTTAACAGAAACTGCGACGTATCAGTCGCAAAGCGATTTCCTCAAATTGTGGAAGAAAACTCCTTTTTTTGCAGGAGAAAAAATTAGTGTTAAGGGAGTTTCAAAAGTGATGGAACACAAGCTTACACATCAAACGATCTACGCCCAGTTTTTCAGAGTGCAACTGAATTCCGCCGGAAAACAATTATTGCAAGGCTGGATGAAAGTAAGGAAGACAGCATTGAAAAAAGTGGGATTTCCTGTTTTGCTAGTTAAGTATTTGAGTGTTATGATTAACGGTGAAAAGTAAAAGAGTTCCATCAATTCGTACCACCACTCTAAGGATAAAGATAATTTTTTAAGCAATTGCTGGAGTGGTGGCACAAATAAAATCGGGTCGCTGAGCGGAGCAGAAGCGCCAGATTTTCTCAATCACCTCAATTAGTTTTTTACCCCTTTCGGCATAGCTAAGGGAGTAAAAAAAAGAGGCTGCTGAGCGGAGACGAAGCGCCCTGATTTTTTAGACCCTGATTTCCGGCATAAAAAAAATCGTATCACGATATTTAAAAAATCCTATCTTAGCTCTGAATTTATTTCTTAACCCAAAATTTTTATTCTTATGAGAGGCATTAACAAAGTTATCCTCGTTGGGCATCTTGGAAAAGATCCCGAAGTAAATCACCTTGAAGGTGGAATTACTGTTGCAAAGTTTTCATTGGCTACTACAGAGGCCTACAACGACAAAAACGGCAATCGCGTAGAACAAACCGAATGGCACAATGTTGTGTGCTGGAGGAAGCTTGCGGAAGTTGCAGAGAAGTACCTGAAGAAAGGCAGTGCTATTTACCTGGAAGGGAAAATCAAATCCAGTAGCTACACCGACAAGGAAAACATCAAGCGCTATCGCACCGACATCGTGGCCGATACCTTTAACATGCTCGACCGAAAACCGGAATCCGGAAATAACGGGAACCAGGAACCGGTTACAGCAGTTTCGGATGAACCGGTTGCAGATGACCTTCCGTTCTAAAGTTGTCTGACTAAAGCAAAACTCATTTGGATCCTACAGGCAACGCGGCAATTTCGGAATATATGATGGTGCCGCTGGCACTTATTCAATCTTTCCAGGTAGAGGTTGTAGTATTTTCATTTTCTACCGTATTGTTGTTGTTGTTCTCCTTCCTGATATCCGGCGGAGAACATGCCCTGTTTTCACTTACGTCCAGTGAGCTGGCTGATTTAGAAAAGAAGAGTCCCCGCACTTTCCGCAACATTCAGCACCTGATGGCGCGTCCGCGTCACCTGCTCGTGCTGGTAAAAATGCTGCAGATGGTGGTGAATGTAACCGTGCTTTTTATTGCAGTAAAGATCGGCATTCACCTTTTCGGGGGCTCTTCTATTTCATGGCTTGAATACCTGCTTGAGATTGTGGCCCTCATCCTGTTGTTGCTGGTAAGCCAGGAAATTCTCCCCAAGGTTTTTGGCGGTAAAAACAATATTCTGTGGTTGAAAGCTATGGGAACCCCATTGTTTTTACTCAGCCGGTTGTTGTTTCCATTCACTGAATTCATCATCGAATGTTCTTATTTTATAGAGAAACGTTTTGCCCGGAAAAATGAAGGACTCGAAGAAGAAGTAATGGAGAAACCGGAAGAACAATTAGTGGAAGAAACGACCGGCCATGATGATGGTATTCCGATTCTGCAGGGAATATTAAAATTCAGAACCATTGTAGTGCGGCAGATCATGAAGTCGCGCATGGATATGTTTTGTGTGAATGAAAAAACAGAGTTCGAGCAGTTGCTGAAAACGGTTCGTGAAGTGGGCTATTCACGCCTGCCCGTCTACCGTGAAAACCTTGACCATATTATTGGCATATTATATACCAAAGACCTCCTCACCTTTTTGCAGGAACCCCTTAACAGGAACTGGCAGCAGTTGTTGCGGGAAGCCTACTTTGTGCCGGAAGGAAAAAAAATTTCTGAACTGTTGCTCCAGTTACAACGGCAGCAGATGCATCTTGCATTAGTAATAGATGAATATGGCCGCACTGCAGGATTGGTAACCCTGGAAGATATTATAGAAGAGATAATTGGTGACATACGCGATGAAACAGATGAAAAAATAGAGTTAGAATACACAGAGATAGATGAAAACAACTTCATCTTCGAGGCAAAAACACCGATCAATGATTTTTGTAAGATCCTGAACTTGCCGGAAGATTATTTCGACGAAGTGAAAAGTGATACCGACTCACTGGGTGGATTGATTCTTGAGATCCGTGGCATCATTCCACAACCCAACGAAACAGTGGAATACGAAAACTTTTTGTTCACCGTTTTGTCGGTCGAAAATTATCGGATCAACAAAGTGAAGGTTACAAGAATGGAAAGCCAGTCAGCAGCATCGGAATGATGAACGCAGCACTACCGCAAAAAGTAATTCGACCAAGGGCATACTACCGTACAAATATTATTTCCATCTTTTGTTTTACGCTGGCTTCTTTTTTTGTGCTCGGCTGCGGTGCTTCTTATACTCCCAAGCCGCGTGGTTACTTCAAGATAACATTACCTGAAAGAGGGTATGCGCATTTCGACAATGGTACATGTCCTTTCACCTTTGAATATCCTTCTTATGGGGTCATCAACCGTGATACCGTTTTTTTAGATACTGTACCTGATAACCCTTGCTGGTTCAATATTACCTTTCCTTCTTTGAATGGCAATTTATACCTGAGTTATAAAGAGATGGGCGAAAACACAGAGTTGGCGAAGCTGATAGAAGATGCACATGAGCTTACTTTTAAACACACCGTTAAGGCTGATTTTATTGAAGAGAATTACCTCGAAACTCCCAATCACGTGTATGGAATTTATTACGAGGTGGGTGGCAATGCTGCATCTGCTGTACAGTTTTTTGTTACGGATAGTGTGAAACATTTTCTTCGGGGCTCTCTTTATTTTTACAATACGCCCAATGCAGATTCGATTGCGCCGGTGGTTAATTTTATTAAGCCGGATATATTGCAGTTGATCAAAACACTGAAGTGGAAAGGGTAAAAGACATTCTATCAGAAGTGTTCGTAGGTTATTCCTGAAAAATAACCGGGAAATTTTATCCCTTCATTAATAATGTCTGATAGTACTATTCAGTGCCTTTATATTTTATTGTTCGAAGTAGACTGATTTATGCTGCGAAGACACGAATACAAAAAGTATTGTATCCGTTTCACTGTATTTCTTTGTGGCTTTTCGCCATTGTAGCAGAATTTCTCAGTGCTGCTGAACAGTAACGCCTATTCAGGCTATGTAAAGGTTAAACACGGTTATTTTGCAGCAGCGCATTTTCTATAAAGTAGTTGTACTAATATGGCATTGCTCATCTCCGTACCTAATTGCGCCAACACCTATCCACTCACTCCGTATATTTGCAAAAAATTATTCTGTTGAAAGCACATACCCTTATTTTGGTTTTTAGCGGACTACTTGCCTTAGTTGCAACAACTGCTTCGGCTCAACCCAATTCTTTCCTGAAATTCTCCACTGTAAATGTTGGATTGCAGCTCTGGTCGCCATCGGAATCGGCATCGCTTGAAAAACTCAAACTACTTGCAAAAGATGAAAGTGATTTCACTGAAATTGATCTCACTGATTATCACCAGGGATTTGTTATCATCAATGGAAGCAGCGAGGATGGAGTACCATTTATACTTCCCAATGATAAAGTAAATACATCCAAAGCCCTTAAAAAGATGCGATTCTATGGACAACTCGGTTTTGTTCCGTATAGCAAGGAAAAGGAACGCTATTTGGAAAACCGCGAATTGCTATTTGGGATCTACTATCAGCCTTATGTGTATCACAATACCAATTTTATGAATCGTGACACGGTGCTGTTAGATTCCATCGTTGGCAACTATGTTTACTACACAGAATGGTCGACGGTTTTAGGATTAACCGGGGATTACCTATTTAAAACCGATCCATCGAAAAGGTTAGGGGCTTTTTTTGGAGTGGGAGTAGGTATTGGAACCTCTCTTCACCCGGCTATAATAGAGAATTACGGGAGCTTTTCGCAAACAATACATGCTGATACATTTGTAAATGGCATCAGCAGTTTGCAATATTTCGAAGGTATTACTGATACTAAAAATGATATTCCATCAGCTGCATCCTTATTGATAGAATTACGATTCCCGTTCGGTGGCTCATTGCGTATTTCCGAAAGCTTTTTTATTGTTGCGAATGTAGAAGGCAAGCTGAGCAAGCAGGTTTATTTTAATGGTGAATCATTTGCATCCAGGTTGGGCATTGCAGGGACCATTGGAGTAAAGTATCAATTTTAAATTTCAACTGCGCGATGCACTGGCCGGAAATTACGGAGTTGGTTCCCGTACATAAAATGCAAAGCCACCTTCCTTACGAATCAGCCTGATGTCACTATATTCATTCATCCGGTTCATAGAGGTCGACTTCACTACAAAATAAGCAGGACGATCAAGCTTTCCATGCAACAGCCATTCTTCACTGTTGCTTTGCGGATCATCACCGGGTGGTTTTTGAAAGTAATAATAATGTGCGTAGCTTTTGAATCCAATGGGTGTCACATAAACGTTTTGTGCCTGAAGGCTTTCATAAAACCGGATGGCGGGCCCCTGTGAATAAGACTCTATTTTCGGAACCACTGCTTTCAGATAGATGAGCATGCACACCGCCGTAGCTCCAAAAAGCAGAACGGAACCGTGCTTTACTTTTTTATTCCATAATAGTGAAACAGCAAGCAGTATGCAGAGTAAATAAGCAATGCCAATAAAGCTTTCATAGCCGCTCCAGTGTACTTCAGTACCCAGGCAATCTAATGCAAACGGATCGTTCAGATAGGGAACCAGCAGCTCTTTGTGCTGAGCAAGCCAGGGTGCAGCAGACAGCAATAATGAAAAGATACCTCCGATTATTGCAACAAGAATGAGCAGCCATTTGGATATTATTTTTCGGTATTGCCATGCATCATCAATTACTATGGCTGCAAGAAAGGAGAGTGGAAAATAGGTGAGTGAAGAGTAATGAATAATTTTTGTTTTCACCAGGGTGAAGAGGATCATCACCACCCAGAAAAGAATGAGCATCCATCGGCGCATATCAATAGGGTGTTCATCAGAATATTTTTTGAACAAAGCGGGTAATGCTAATACTGACATTGGAAAGCAACCAATAAATACCACTACAAAGTGATAGTACCATGCGCCACTATGACCGGCTACAGGCCGGGTAAGCAATTCCAGTTGGTAACTGATGAACGCTCCAACGAAACCGGTTCCATTTTCCCATACATCAATCACAAACCAGATACCTGCAGTTACTGAAAAGAAAAATATAAAAATCAATACTTCTTTTATTTTCAGGAAGGGCCGGAAACGAAGAGTGATCCAGTAAATTCCTGCACATAACAGCAATATCAATAAGGCCACCGGCCCTTTGGTAAGTGTTGCCAGTCCAATGAAGATACCTGCCAGTGCAGCATATTTGCTGTGGTTTGTTAATGAGTGTTTTGACGTCAGCAACATTAACCAGAATATACCCATGAAAACAAAGTAATTAAAAACAGGATCGATGATGCCGGATTTAAAATAGAGATGAGGAAGAAATGAACCGAACATGCACAATGCCCAGATGATACCGAACCTGTCACTGAAAAACTTTTTCCCGATACAATAAAAGGTAAGCAATGTTATGATACCCGTGATTGCATTTGGTAAACGTGCTGCGAATTCACTGATACCAAAAACATGCATGCTGATGGCCTGCATCCAGAAAAATAATGGTGGTTTTTCCCGGAAAGGCTGATAGTTGATTTGCACCATTGTGTAATTACCGCTTGCAATCATTTCCCGCGCGCTTTCCGCAAAATTGATCTCATCCCAGTCGAATAAATTAACAGCCCCCAGAAACGGGAAAAAGAACACTGCACCCGTTACAATGATCAGCAGTAGTAAAGAAACTTTTTGGGGCATGAATAAAATGTCTGTCTACAAGGTACTACTATGCTGTAAAAAATTACGGGTGCTGTATTATGAAT
>JBDSEW010000165.1:0-10830 GCA_039919825.1 Chitinophagales bacterium
GATTCGAAGGAAGACAACCCTTCAAACTCTTCAAACTTTTTAACTCGACAACACTTTCGCCTCCTGCATCATATTCACAAAATCATCAAATAAATACCTGCTGTCATGAGGCCCCGGAGCAGATTCAGGATGGTATTGCACAGAGAAAGCTTTTTTATCTTTTAACCGGAGGCCTTCGATTGAGCGATCGTTAAGGTTGATATGCGTCACTTCCACTCTTTCTGATTTCTTAATGGCTTCCGGATCAACTCCAAAGCCATGATTCTGTGAAGTAATCTCACAACGACCGGTAATAATATTTTTAACCGGGTGGTTTAATCCGCGATGACCGTGGTGCATTTTAAAAGTGGGAATATCATTCGCCAGGGCTAATAACTGGTGGCCAAGGCAGATGCCGAATAAAGTTTGATCGTCATCAAGGATTTGCCGAACAGTTTCGATGGCATAACCCATGGCTGCAGGATCACCGGGACCATTGGAAATAAAATATCCATCAGCACCCCATGCTTTCATTTCCTGGTAAGAGGCTTTTGCCGGAAATACTTTTACCTGTATTCCACGCGCAACCATACAGTCAAGAATATTTTTCTTGATCCCAAGATCCAGCGCAGCAACCCTTAATTCAGCATCTGGATTACCGGCTATATATGATTCTTTAGTGCTCACAAGGGATGATAATTCAAGGCCTGCCATTGAAGGAACTGCATCCAGTTGCTTTTTCAGAATTTCAAGATCAGTGGTTTCCGAAGAAATGATGGCATTCATGGCGCCGCGGCTCCGGATGTGACGAACCAGTGACCTTGTATCGATACCTTCAATAGCCACTTTATTTTCTTTGATAAAATAATCCTCGATGGAACTGCCGGCAAGCTTTCTTGAAAAGAAAGTATTGAAGCTTTTGCAAACCAAGCCGGCAATTTTTATAGAATCCGATTGTACTTCCTGTTCAAACACGCCATAATTTCCAATGTGGACGTGGGTGGCCACCAACAACTGTCCGAAATAGGAGGGATCGGTAAAAATTTCCTGGTAACCGGTCATTCCGGTATTGAAGCAAATCTCGCCAGTGGTAGTGCCAATTGCGCCGCCGGCAAAACCGTGGTAGACGGTACCATCTTCCAATAATAAAACTGCTGGGGTTTTCACAGGAAAAGAATTTTGCAAAAGTAAATTTTATCCGGTTACTTTTTTCACAGAAAGAACTAACTTTAATAAAAATCAGGGTATATGAAAAAGTTTTTATTCATTATCGGAATAGCTGCTTTTTTTATTCAGGTTAATGCACAAAATCCCCTTGTTGTGGCGGAATGTGATTTTGATGGCGTCATTAATAATTGTGTATTTTCATTTGATACGGCGCAGCAAAATATCTGGCAGATTGGAACACCACAGAAACCTTTTTTCGGAAACGCATTTTCCGCACCCCGTGCCATTCAAACTGACACTATAAATTCCTATCCGGCAAATAGTCATTCGGTATTTATCCTGAAATTCACCAATAATATTGGGTACTTAGTTGATTGGAACCGGACGGAGCTTTCTTTCTGGCATAAATACCAGACAAGTGCATTGAATGATTATGGCTCTATTTCTTTTTCTATTGACAATGGAATTTCTTGGATAGCTATGATAGACACGTATGGTATCCAGGGCACTAATGGGTATGTCTATGCTTTCTTTTATTGGGATCCACCGCTTTTACAAACGCCTGTCTCTTCCCTGCAAGCAAATTTGGTCTCAGGCATTTCAACTGATTGGGTGTTTTCTACTTACTCCTGGTATTGGTATTTTAGTGTAGAAACAGAGCGCGATAATTTTACGCCGGACACAATATTGGTCAGATTCAATTTTGATTCAGATGCGACATACGATGGCTATGATGGATGGATCATTGACAATATCAAGGTGAAAAAGGAATTTTACACTGGTATTACTAACCCTGAAAATATCTCAGATGAGTTGAATCTGTATCCTAACCCGGCTGCGGACAACCTTAATTTCGCCCTAACAGGAAATGAGACCTCACAAGTTCAACAATTGATTAATCTGCGGGGTGAAATAGTGAAGGAATATCATTTCAACAGTAAACAAGGTCACATAATACTGCATGACATTCCGAAAGGAAATTATCTCTTCAAAGTCATTACCTCATCTGGACATTTTGCAGCTCATCAGATTGTAGTGGAATAGATTTTGGTTTTGGCAAATTATGGTGATTGGTCCTGACAAAATCAACCTGAACCTTTTCCTCCGGACAAATTTTAAATTTAAAAACATTTGTCATGGCGGCTTCTATTTGTACGGAAAACTACCCTTCAACTATGATTAAAGATTAATCGGATAATTCGGTTTGCTGACCTATCTTCGCACTCTTTCTTTCAAAAAATTTCACCCTTCAATGCCATACCTCTTCACTTCGGAATCAGTGTCCGAAGGCCATCCAGATAAAGTAGCCGACCAGATCTCTGATGCTATCCTTGATGAGTTTTTGAAGCTCGATCCCAATGCCAAAGTCGCCTGCGAAACATTTGTTACCACAGGTTTAGTGGTGGTAGGTGGTGAAGTAAAATCGAAGGCGTATGTCGATATACAGCAGGTGGCACGTAAGGTGATTCGCAGAATCGGTTATACCAAGTCAGAATATATGTTCGACGCCGACTCCTGTGGAATTGTAACTGCCATTCATGAACAATCGCCCGATATTAACCAGGGAGTAGTGCGGGCAAAAAAGGAAGACCAGGGAGCCGGAGATCAGGGTATGATGTTCGGTTATGCGACCAATGAAACGGATAACTACATGCCACTGGCGCTGGATCTTGCACATAAATTACTTGAAGAACTATCTGCACTGCGCCGCGAAGGGAAAGTGATGAAGTACCTTCGTCCGGATGCAAAATCGCAGGTAACTATTGAATACAGCGACGATCATAAGCCTTTGCGTATTGATGCGATTGTGATATCCACGCAACATGATGATTTTGATTCGGATTCGGTAATGCAAAAAACCATTACTGATGACATTCATAAATTCCTGATACCGCGCGTGAAAAAAAGTTTGCCTTCACGCATCACTAAGCTTTTCGGAAACGACATTAAATATTATATCAATCCTACCGGTAAATTTGTGATCGGCGGACCTCACGGAGATACCGGGCTTACCGGAAGAAAAATAATTGTGGATACTTATGGGGGCAAGGGTGCGCATGGAGGAGGTGCTTTCTCCGGAAAAGATCCTTCCAAAGTAGATCGTTCTGCTGCTTATGCGGTAAGGCACATTGCTAAAAATTTAGTTGCCTCAGGTGTCGCCAGCCAGGTATTGGTGCAGGTTGCCTATGCAATTGGTGTAGCCAAGCCTGTAGGATTATATGTGACTACCTATGGCACTACCAAAGTGAAAGATGAGCAGGGCAATATAATGACGGATGGAAATATTGCAGCTATTGTACAGCAGATTTTTGACATGCGTCCTTATGCTATTGTGGAAAGATTGAAACTGCGCAATCCTATTTATAGTAAAACGGCAGCTTATGGGCATATGGGAAAAACTCCTGCCAAACACAAAGTGGAAGTTGGTAAAAATGGAAAATCAAAATTGCGTGAAGTAGAATTTTTTACCTGGGAGAAATTAGATTACGTGGGGAAAATCAGAAAGGCGTTTCATTTATCGTAAGCAACCCTACATATAGTTATTTTTTTTGAAAGGGAACATTCACTGATTGTTCCTTTTTGATTACCTGGAATCAGTAATAATCATCATTCTTTTTTTTTGAAGCCGGAACGCATAAAAAAAATAGTAAGGAGATATAGAACTCTGTTTTAAAGAAAATTCCGGAAATGAACGGATAAGCAGGGGATATTAAATATTTGTTGCATGATTTGATTTAATTTAATTTTCGCTTGTAAACATGTATGTCATTTCATAGCAGCATGAAGAATCATCAAGAAAATAAATCTCAGGGAAGATTGTTATCAGCAGAATTACCCCTCCGTATTCTCATCGCAGAAGATAATTTGATCAATCAAAAATTACTACTGAGCATTCTCGAATTGCAGGGCTATCACCCCGAAGCCGTCACAGATGGATTGGATGTTTTGAGAACTCTGAAGGAAAAAGCATTTGACCTGGTTTTGATGGATATTCAAATGCCTGAAATGGGTGGAGAAGAAACTACAAAAGCGATTCGTGAACAGTTCAAAAACGATACTCCCAAAATAATTGCGGTAACGGCGTATGCCATGGCAGGCGACCGTGAAAGGTATCTTCAGGCAGGTATGAATGGATATATCAGCAAACCCTTTAAAATTGATGACCTGGTTAATGAAATCAGAAAGGTGATGCTGAACAAATAATGAAGTTTGGTTGGGGTTCAGCACATTATGTTGGTCTCCAGTCATAGTTTAAATCAAGCTTGTCTCAGTCAAACCCATGCTTCTTATTTTGCAATGAGGTCTCCAGGTTCCAGTCCACTTTTTTTTCAAGCGGCGCTTCTCTTACTGAGCAATGCTCCATGATGCAGATTTTGCATTGTACGGGAGGTAAACAGGCATCAGTATGAATGAACAGCTCAACCGGATTTTCAAGATCTTTTTTAATGCTGTCATCCACACTGCTTACCTGATCGTGAGCATCGCGCACACTTATGTACCACGGTAATGTAAGATGACAATCAATATGAACCACATTTCCATATTTAATCACGCGCATGTTGTGCATGTCCACCCATTCTTGATGCCGTTCCAGGTTCAACTGGAAGATGATTTTTCTCAGTAAATCATAATCTGCTTCATCCATAATGCCGGCAATGGCTCTTCTTAATACCTGGTAACCCGTAACACAAATGAAGGTCCCCATACCAATGGCTATTATATTGTCGAAAACTTTATAGCCGGTGAAGTAGATAAGAATTAGTGCGGCAATAATTCCCAGGGTGGAATAAGAATCCGACTTGAGGTGTTCACCACTGGATGTAAGTGCCAGTGAATCGGATTTTTTCCCCTGGCGAACACACAACAAACCAAGTCCAAAATTGATGACTGCCGTTAGAAGTATAATGAATATGCCAATATCCAGGTCATGCAATGTTTGTGGGTAAAACAAACTGTAAATTGATTTCCCGATAATGATCAATCCGGCAAAAAGTACCATCGCACCCTCTATGCTCGCAGATATAAATTCAATTTTTCCGTGACCATAAGGATGATCAGCATCCCGTGGCTTGGCAGATAAATGCAAACTGTAGAGCCCGATACCACCCGCTACCACATTCACAATACTTTCCAGTGCATCTGTGAGAATGGCATTCGAATGAGTTAGCAGGTAAGCAATGAATTTGGCAGCCAGCAATAGCATTCCAATAATTACTACCCACGTTTGAATTCGAATATTTGCAACTCCAGTTTTCAAATAGACCTGGTTATCTGGATGAACATCTACGGTTAATTTTTGCACAACTTATAAAATTGCTGTTACTACGTGTCGTTGTTCTTCAAAATAAACACACTGATGCAAAGTACTCATTGCGAAAAACTATTTTTGCCGACAATTAAAATTGACTATGGCACATTTAAGTGAACATGAAGTACAGCGCAGGCAGGCCCTCGAAGAATTGATTTCAATGGGTGTTGATCCTTTTCCGGCCGAAGGATTTCCGGTAAACAATTCTTCTTCTAACATACTTGAGAATTATTTAAACAGCACAGATGCAGCTGAATGGAAAGAAGTTTCGATTGGCGGCAGGTTGGTCAGCAAACGCATCATGGGAAGTGCGTCTTTCGCAGTACTACAGGATGCTTCGGGAAAAATTCAATTGTATATCAGCAGGGATGAACTATGTCCTGAGGAAGACAAAACCCTGTACAACAACATTTTTAAGAAGTTGCTTGATCTTGGAGATTTTATCGGAGTAACAGGATATGTATTCGTCACAAAAACAGGAGAGACTTCCATTCATGTAAAATCGTTGAAGTTACTCAGCAAATCCTTAAAACCGCTTCCTGTTGTTAAGGAAAAGGAGGGCCAGGTATTTGATGAAGTTACTGATCCCGAATTGAGATACCGCCAACGGTATGTAGATCTGAATGTGAATCCTCATTCAAAAGAAGTTTTTGTGCTTCGGTCGAAGCTCCTTCAAACCATGCGCAATTTTTTATTGGAGAAAGGATATCTCGAAGTGGAAACTCCTGTGCTTCAACCCATTTATGGGGGTGCAGCTGCACGTCCTTTTACGACACATCACAATACGCTCGACATGACCTTGTATCTGCGCATTGCCGATGAACTGTACCTGAAGCGTTTGATTGTTGGAGGATATGATGGTGTGTTTGAGTTTGCTAAAGATTTCCGCAACGAAGGGATGGACCGCACCCACAATCCTGAATTTACCATGATGGAGTTGTATGTGGCCTATAAAGATTATTACTGGATGATGGACCTGGTAGAAGAAATGGTGGAACGCATTGCAATTGCTTTACATGGTACTACTAAAGTAAGGGTAGGTACTCATGAAATTGATTTTAAGCGACCTTGGAAAAGGTTTACGATGTTTGAAGCGATTGAACATTTTACTAAAATTGATATCAGTGAAATGGAAGAAGTGCAACTTCGGGAAACAGCAAAGCAACTGCACGTTCCATTGGATGCTTCTATGGGAAAAGGAAAAATAATAGACCAGATTTTTGGAGAGCATTGCGAACCGTTGCTGATTCAGCCCACTTTCATCACTGACTATCCGGTGGAAATGTCGCCACTTGCAAAAAAGCACCGTACTAAAAAAGGATTGGTAGAACGCTTTGAAGCCATTTGCAATGGAAAGGAAATGTGCAATGCGTTTAGCGAGTTGAATGACCCGCTTGATCAACGAAAAAGATTTGAAGAACAACTGGAACTGGGGAAACGGGGCGATGAAGAAGCGATGATGCTCGATGAAGATTTTCTGCGCGCGATTGAATATGGAATGCCACCCACCGCAGGTCTTGGAATCGGGATAGATCGTTTGTCGATGATCATGACCAATTCGCCATCTATCCAGGATGTGATCTTTTTTCCGCAGATGCGTCCGGAACGTCAATCCTAATCACTCACCTTTTAAAATGCGATTGACATTAGATGAATAGTTTTTTTTACAGGCAGCAGTATTTGTGCTGGATTTTATTGCTGGCATTTTCGATTACTGCCAATGGCCAAATGAAAGAAGTGCCGTATGACAACGACAGCACTTTTTATCGCATTGACCTTGCGTTGAAAAATCCAAATGCCTGTTATTATCTCTTTTTAGAGAAGGATACCTTGCGGGAATTACCGGAAAATTTTTCGCGCCTTACAAACCTTAAAGGAATAACCTTTCGCTATTGCCTCAATGTAAACTGGCAGCAAGTGATTTCGCAGTTGGCAAAGCAGCGAAACCTGCAGTACATTGAAATCAGCATCTGCAGTGTGAAATTGTTGCCGGAGAATATTGGGGATCTGCAACAGATTCAGGCACTGAACCTAAAATCAAATTTACTTCACCAACTTCCTTCCTCAATCAATACTTGCAGCAGACTTCAATATCTTAATTTATCATTTAACAGAACGCTGGATTTTGGCACCCTGTCAGAAAGCCTGAGTACAATTCCTGGATTAACGGATCTTGATCTTTCCAATAATTTGCTGACCGCTTTTCCCGGTAACCTGAATACAATTGAAAACCTGACGCGGCTGAATATTGCTGACAATCACCTTCGTGTGCTGCCCATAGATCTTAACCAATTTCATTCTTTAAAAACACTCGACCTCAGTAATAATATTTTGCTTGACTATTCTGCGGAACTTGGAAAATTAGCCGCCTTTCCTGCATTAAAACAATTGTCGCTTTCTTCCGGCGATTTAAAAACTTTACCGGAATCTATCGGAGATTTAATCGCGCTGGAAACCCTTAACCTGAGTGGTAACCAGCTTACCGAACTTCCACGCAGTATTGAAAAACTGGTTCATCTTAAAGAACTCAACCTCGGCATGGACGCTGGCGGAAGCCGGAGAAATAAGATCCGGAATTTTCCCGCAGGATTTGAAAAGCTGGTAAACCTCGAAGTGCTTAATCTAAGCGGCGATTCAATTATCACACTTCCAGTTTCGATTTCAAAATTCAGCAGGTTGCGTGAATTAAACGTAAGCTGGTGCACACTCTTTGAAATTTCTTCTGCCATCCGCGAATTAAAAAACCTCGAAATTTTAAATGTCGATCACAACCACATTCATAAAATACCTGAGTGGATAGGTGAGATTGAATCATTGCGTGAGCTGCATGCTGATGCTGATTTCTTTTCTTATCCTGTCGATAAAATAAATCTCCTTCCCGCAACCATTGGAAATTTAAAACAACTGGAAATATTGAGTTTGAGAGACCAGGTGATTGAGGCATTGCCCTCTTCCCTGATCAATTGCAAACACTTGAAGGTGCTTGATTTACGCAACAATCTTCTTATCGCTCTTCCGGACGATTTTTCAGCACTGCCTTCCCTGCAATACCTTGACCTGAAAGCAAACGATCTTGAAAAACTTCCTGTGGGCTTTGATAAGCTTGTTACCTTAAAAAATCTCGACCTAAGTTTTAATGAATCATTGAATATGATGGCTGCTGCAAATCAGCTTCTAAATATGCAACATCTGGAGTTGCTCGATATCAGTTTCAACAAGTTTGATCCAAAAATTTATTACGCATTGAAAAAATCACTGCCAAATACAAAGATTATTGCGAAAAGTTTCAATAACCTGCAGCCGGTAGAGAGAAAATAGGAAAATTTCGGATTAGGGATTCACGAGTGCGGATTTATGGTTGAATTGGGGCAGATTCAGCAATTATCAATTCGAAATTTGCAATCATTTTACTTTGCTTTCTCTTCTACCATCAATTCCAGAATAATCCTGTCTGCAATCAATTTTCCTTTATCTGTCAGTATCAGGATGTCATTATTCATCTCCGCCAATCCGGAATCAAGAAACTGGCTGCTGCTTCCGCGAAGCACATCCGCAACCTCCACTTCAAAATCCGAAATTCGTAATCCCCACATCGTCCGGAGTTCTGTCATGATGCGTTCATTCATTCTCTGAACAGGAGTAAGTACTTCCTTCTCCATCGGGCAATTCCCGTTTTCTATTGCTGCTATGTATTGATGATTATTTGAAATATTCCATTGACGGGATGTGCCATCAAATGAATGTGCTGAAGGGCCTAACCCAAGATATTTTTTTCCTTGCCAGTAGGAAGTATTGTGTTGTGAGACATGTGATTCATCACAGGCAAAATTGGAGATCTCATACTGCTTCCATTCATGTTCCTTCACTTGCTCCTGTAATTTTTCAAATTGTTGTGCTGATTGCTCTTCATCTACAGGTTTAGTTTTTCCGGATGAAATAAAATGTGCAAGCGCCGTTCTGGGTTCTATGGTAAGACAATAGCACGAAAGGTGCTGAACATTTAATGCAAAAGCTTTTGTGAGATTTTCATTCCATTGAGTACTGGTGGATTCAGGAAGGCCATACATCAGGTCAATGGAAATGTTTTTGAAACCTGCATCCTGTGATGCTTTCACCGATTGAATGGCCTGTAAAGAATTGTGTGCCCTGTTCATCCATTTTAAATCGGCATCAGAAAATGATTGAATACCAATGCTGAGTCGGTTAATGGGTAATTGGATCAGGCCGGAAATTTTTTCTTCCGTTAAATCATCAGGGTTTGCTTCCAGCGTGACCTCCGCTTTTGGATCAATGTTAAAATGGCGATAGAGCTGATCAAAGATGGAAGCAAGTTCTTTTTGAGGCAGCAATGATGGTGTTCCACCGCCTAAATAAATGGTGCTGATTGATTCACCATTCAAATACTTGCTTTGCAGGATTGTTTCCTTGAGGATTGCAGCAACCATTTGTGCTTTCATTTCCTGTTTCACTGAAAAATGAAAGTCGCAGTAATGACAAGCCTGTTTGCAAAAGGGGATGTGAATGTATATGCCGGCCATATGAAAGCATTAATTAATTTGCTCTGTAATAGAACTTTTTTACCCATAAATTCAATTGCCGGTAATTCAGGTCATATATTTTACGTTTGAACATTTTTTGTTCAGCATAAAACCTGTTGAAAGAATTGTAATGGATCATTGATAGTTTTGTGAATTGATTGCCGTAACTGGTTCCATGCGATATGTGCTTTTTATCATCCTTCTGTTTTCCGGCGCTGCGCTGCATGCGCAGGGCACAGTATTGTTGAAAATTATTCCTGCTGATAAAGATACCAGCTTTTTAACGAAGGATTTTTCCTATAAAAGGAATTTCCCGGACACTTTGTCCCGTACGATTGAAATGAAAAGGCTGCTGAGTAGGTTATATAAGCAAGGTTTTCTGGAGGCAACATTTACCGGTTTTAAAAGTGATTCGAATAGGCTCTTCGCAACATTATATACCGGAAAGCAATGGGAGTGGGCAAGCATACGGAATGGTAATGCAGATGATCTAATACTTGACCGGATTGGCTTTCGCGAAAGACTATACAGCGGCAAACCTTTCAGCAGTGAAGAGGTGTCTGCTCTACTGAACGAATTATTGACCTATTGCGAAAACAATGGTTATCCTTTTGCAGCTGTACGCATCGACAGTTTGAAGGTGCAGGACCAACAGTTAAGCGCTAAAATTTTCGTCAATAAAAATAAACTGATCACGATAGATAGCATAGACGTAAAGGGTGACGCCAAGATTTCCAATAAGTACCTGTCTAATTACCTGGGCTTGCGATTGCCGGCTGTTTACCAGGAAGACGTAATTAAAAAGGTTACTTCTCGCCTGAGTGAACTTCCTTTTCT
>JBDSEW010000257.1:0-8372 GCA_039919825.1 Chitinophagales bacterium
GTAGCAATTTGATATTTTTCCGTAGGCCCTCTTACAATTTCAGGTTGCTTCTCCGTCAGGTATTTCCAATAGCGAAGGGGTACATGGCGCAAATGCAGTTTTGTATTTTTGCGGGCGGAAATATTTACATTTTTGAAATAGGTCCTCCACAATCGTTCATACATAGCTTCCGTGACGTCAATATGCTGATCCGCTAACTTTGCAGGTTTGTTTTCTTCAGCAAAAGCAATTTCCACTGATGTGGTTTTTTGAAGATCATAATAAAGTCCGTACTTCCTCTTTTCATCATAGATCATCCAGCGCTGGTCGGCGTAGCGGCGCGTAAAATGTGTGCTGATAAGTGGCAGCACATTAAAATCAGGATCAATCACTGCGTAATACATTCCATCTGCCGTAAGCTGAAACCGGATGAAGGCTTCCATCCTGTGTTTTTCACGATGCACCATCTTCGCCACTTTAGTAACTTTCAATACATCCGGATTCCCAAAGTTACAGTCTACCGGTTTATCATTGGCAAAAACATACTGCATCATTTGCAGCAGCGTATTTTCCATTCCTTTCAGTTCACTGAGAAATGCAGCATAAAATCCAGAAGCAGAACGTGAACTCACCTTTTTGCTGAACCCCTTCCACACCCGTATCGATTTTTCTTCTGTAGTGCCAACCGTAATCACTCTTTCAAACAATGGTTGAAAATCTGCTGCTGCTTTATGAATGATTACCTGGTTGAGCTTCCTGTCATATACTTCAAATACTGCTGAAAGAAAGCCTGCAAAAGTTCCATCGTAAAGAATGGTGTATTTCATGGGGTGAACAAAGACAATTGTGGTGAAAAGGTTTTCAAATATTTACTGTGCGAAGTGGCGAGTAATATATTTTTCAATGTGCCTGCATCATGTTCTTTCAACGGCATGTTGCCTTTGCAGGATAAAAAATATCTTGCCCGGTTGGAAGCAATTCCAAATTGAAGCAACTGATCCATCGCAAGAAACTGGTGCCTGCGTGCCATTAAGATTTTAGTTACCGACTTTTGACCGATGCCGGGAATACGCAGCAACAATTCTCTCGGCGCACGATTAATATCTATCGGAAAGAGGTGAAGGTTTCTCAAGGCCCACGCTGTTTTAGGATCCACTTCATGATCGAGGTCGTGAATCTTATCGGTGAATAATTCCTGTACGCTGAAACCATAAAACCGCAACAACCAGTCTGCCTGGTATAACCGGTTTTCCCGCATGAGTGGTACGAGCGTGCCGGGTGAAGGCAGCCGCTGATCCGATAAAACCGGTACGTACCCTGAATAATAAACCCTTCTCATTTTATACTGGCGGTAAAAGTGCCCTGCAACATTCAGAATCTGATGGTCATTTTCAGGCGAAGCCCCAATGATCAGTTGTGTTGATTGGCCAGCCGGAGCAAATTTGGGTGTCCTCCTGAATATCTTTTTTTCATCAGCTATGGTTTCAATTTCCTTTTTCAAGAAAGTCATGGGAGCAGTGATGGCTGCATAACTTTTATCAGGTGCCAGCCGGCGCAAACTTTCTTCTGTCGGCAGTTCAAGGTTCACACTGAGGCGGTCTGCATACAAGCCTGCTTCGCGGATCAATTCATCGCTTGCACCCGGAATGGCTTTCAGATGGATGTATCCGTTGAAGCGTTGTTCCGTGCGCAGCTTCTTTGCAATGCGTACCAATCGTTCCATGGTGTAATCAGCATTTTTGAAAATGCCGGAACTCAGGAACAATCCCTCAATATAATTGCGCCGGTAGAAATTGATGGTAAGGCTCACCACTTCATCTACTGTGAAGGCTGCACGTTTGATATCATTGCTTTTGCGGGAAACACAATAGGCACAATCGAAGATGCAATGATTGGTGAGCAGGATTTTTAGTAGTGAAACACAACGGCCATCCTCAGTATAGGTATGACAGATGCCCATTCCTGTGGAATCACCGAGGCCCTTATTATGATTTGATCGCTTACTGCCACTGGAAGCACAACTCACATCATACTTGGCGGCATCGGCCAGGAGGGATAATTTTTCTTCAAGTCGTTCACTCATTTGCGGTAGATTGTATCACGATCAATTTTTATGATTTCAATTTAACCGGTGGCCAGTAATCAGAAAAATAAATGTTTTTATTATTTGCGATTGATCTTATACGTGCCTCAATCAGCAGAAAAAAATAACTGGGTGGAGAAAAATATCGATTGATGATAAATTCACCATCATCGATCTCAAAATTTGTGCATCATGCTGAATTTATTTCAGCATCTCCCAAATTCCCTGAACTTCCGAAACAAGTTCGGAAGGATGCAGCTCTTTTAACTTTAATATGGCTTTTTCCTAAAACTTTAATTTTTTAAATAATACAACCCTGTTTCCGTGTAAAAAAGAAACAGGGTTGTAGAAAATATTCCCTCATTTAGGATGAAGGCGCTAAGCTTTGTCCTCCGCATCATCTGTCTTACTGTCAAGCCAACCCATTACGTCGCGCTTGATGTCTTCTATCTTACGGCCTGTTTTTTCCTGCAACCGTCCCCACATCTGATCATCCTGTCCCTCTGCATACGTCAGATCATCGTCAGTTAGGTTCGCATACTTTTCCTTCAGCTTACCTTTGATCTGGTTCCATTTACCTTTTAATTGAAGATCCATAAAAGTTGTTTTTTTGGTGAGTGAATAAATGATTGTAAAGTGAAGGTTCAAAGTCCATACCGGGATTTTAGACAGCACTTGATATCATCCATGGCCGCATTATTCTCGAAGCCCGGCGTCTTTTATACCATTCCCCGAAAAGTGTCAAGGAAATATACTGCGAGCTGGGTTATAATGATCCTTCCTATTTCGTTACGTTTCTTCAGGATGCATGCGCAAAACACACCTGAACTTTTTCGCAAAAGAAATGACTCCCCGGACTTTAATACGGGTAAGTCATTTCTATTGGTTACCTTGGAATCAATTAAAAAAAATAATTATGCCGATCCTAACTGTTGTACTTGTCCTTATTGTTGTAGGTGTTCTTCTTTGGTTAGTCAATACCTACGTACCCATGGACAGGAAAATAAAAACCATTCTAAATGTAGTGGTGGTTATTGTGGTTATTATATGGCTGCTGAAAGTGTTCGGTCTGTTTGATTCATTATCCAACGTAAGAGTTTAATAGTTGTAGGCAGGAATTAGGGGCAGTGAATGAAATAAGTATAATGATGTACCGCGACTTTTAAGTCGCGCATAATTCGACATTAAGCGAAACTACCTTTTCACCATCACTTTTTCCCTCCACACTTTATCACCAGAAATAATTTCCAGCAGATAAATTCCTTCCTCAAGTTGACCCACAGCAATTTCTGCGCTCATACTATTTATATTTGAAGCATATACTTTTCTTCCTGCTACATTAAAGAGTCTTAATGTTGCATTCCCAAAAGTTACTGGTAACAAAACTGATATCATTTCACTCGCTGGATTGGGGAACAATACCGGATGATTTTCAACAATGACATTTTCAATTCCTGTCTGGCAAATGTCCTGCGTGGTGACCGTGCTGATGCGTTCTGCTAAATTTTCTGTTTGGGTGGTAACCGTAAATGGAGTAATCGCTAATGGCAGGTCAGCAACAACAGCTACAAAATCGCTCACCTGCAATCCAATAATGTCTTCGAATTCGCAGCCATTACCGTTTTCATCGAGGTGAAGCAATACATAAGCTCCGTCGTGCGTCCCGCTTACAATAATTTCATTTGTAACAGCATCGCGATAGAGAGAGGTAAAATATGTGGCCGGCGCAATGGAAGGCGTCCATTTTCTGGCCCAAAGCAGGTCACCATTGCCGGAGAGTTTGATCAATATGCCGTCATAAAAATTATTGATGCCGCACACCATCAGGTCACCGCTTCCGGTTTCCACAATACTAAACATTTCAAGAATATTATCGAACGCAAGTTTTTTACACCAGTCAATTGTTCCTGAGGAGTTTAGTTTCACTACATAAGAGGTAACCACTGAAGTAACATCATCCTGACTATACGCAACTGCTATAGTATTATCGCCAGTAGTAATCATGGCATCGGAGAAGCCATCAAAATAAATGAAGCTGCCAAAATGAAACAGCTTGCTCCAGCTTACCGATGCAGTATTCATTTTAATTAACAAGCCGTCAGGTCCGTTGATGGTAGGAATCAGGCTTCCCGATCCAATCAGCAGGTGATCGGAAAGTGTTGAAAACGGAATGGCTTTACCAATACGCATGTTGGCAGCAGGAGTGGCATAGGTAACACTCAAAGCAGAAAAGGAGCTGCCTGTTTCATCTCCTTCTATCCGGTAAAATCCGGTAGAGCCACCATCCGGATAAGAATATACGGTGAAAGCATTTCCATTAGTAACCATTGCATTCAGCTGATGCGATGAGAATTCAAGATTGTCAAACCACTTCGACCATTGCACTGAACCGTTGTTATCTGTTTTTGCAATGTAAGGGTGGAAGGGGCCGAGATTGGGAGAGCCTATGCCGCAGAAAAGATAGCCGCTGGTTAAATGGTCTGCATGATTAATGAATGTAAGCGGCAGCGAAGCCCTCCATGATTTTACCGAGCTGACATCCCCTGCGGCGTCGAGAAATACCAGGTTGAGCCAGCTGGAATCATAACTGAAGTTGGAAGAGCCGCTGAGCACGTAGCCACTAGTGGAAGGAAGGAGTCCTGCAGAAAAGTTGGGAATTCCCGTACTGTAAGTCCGCTGCAAACCGGTTTGCGCGTGCAGAGAAAAAGATATAGGCAGTAGAGCGAGTAGTAAAATTGTTTTCAAGGTGCGAGTTTTTTTAGTGCGGCAATCGAACACCAACTTTCAAGCCGTGTTGATGTTTTGCCACTAAAGTGGAGGGTAGATTTCTTACATTACAAAGCTCCCACTTATCACGGCTTTTAAGTCGCGTTTTATCAAATGAATAATCTATGAACTTCTTATTTTGATGAGTTGTCGATTAGAAGAAGTAAGGATGAACTGCTTAAATGAAAAATAATGCATTCAGAACACTCCTGAAATAATCCCCCCATTCCTTACCTTTCCCTCCCAAATCCCACCATGGAAAATCCATCCATCATTGACCGCTTTAACAACTGGGCACGTACTTCCATAACACTGAAGCTGATTTCCATAGGTATCCTGATACTTATCCTGCTGATTCCTACTTCTATGCTCACTTCTCTTATCAGTGAGCGGCAGAACATCCGCGACCAGGCAACCGATGAAGTAAGTTCGAAGTGGGGCATGCAGCAAACCATCGGCGGGCCGGTGATCACGGTGCCTTATACGGAGACGGTGAAATCTGAAAATGGATTTATAGAAAAGGTGATTCACTATGCGCATTTTCTTCCTGATGAAGTGAATATCACAGGTACTGTGCTGCCGGAGAAACGTTACCGTGGCATTTATGTGGTAATGCTGTACAAGACACAACTTCATGTAACAGGTAGTTTCAGCCATCCTGATTTCAGCCAACTGAGTATTCCTGCCGGCGACCTGTTGCCGATGGATGCAACGGTGGATGTGGGAATTCCTGATCTGAAGGGCATCAACGAATCCATCACCATGAAGGTGAATGATACTTCGTATGCTTTTGGTCCTGGCATTAATAGCAGCGATATTTTTTATTCGGGCATCAGCTTTAAGTTTCCGCTGAAAAGCGATTCTGTTTTTAATTTTGAATTTGACATCAGCATCAATGGCAGCACCTCGCTTTATTTTCTGCCATTTGGTAAAGAAACTAATGTGCAGCTCACTTCGCCATGGGGAAGCCCAAGCTTCGAAGGATCATTTCTTCCCGATACAAGAACTTTGAATGACTCCGGCTTCACAGCCAACTGGAAGGTGCTGCAACTCAACCGCAACTACCCGCAACAGGGTTTAGGCGCTTTTATTCCTGACCTTTCTTCATCCGTAGACCGGTATCATGTAAATCCATCTGGTGATTCTTCTTTCGGAGTAAAACTTTTGTTGCCGATAGATGAATACCAGAAGACACTCCGTTCGGTGAAGTATTGCATCATGTTTATCATCATCACCTTTCTCACGTTCTTCTTTGTAGAGGTGCTCAGCAAACGGCGCATCCATGCCATTCAATACATGTTGGTGGGAAGTGCCATCTGTCTTTTTTATGTACTGCTGCTTTCCATTTCCGAACACCTGCGGTTTGGCACTTCATATCTCTTGAGTTGTGTGAGTATCCTGGTTTTGGTGACGGCCTATGCACGTTTTATTTTCAAAAACAACCAGCTAACTGCTGTCTTCGCAGGCATACTCGCTATTCTTTACGGATTCTTTTATTCACTGCTGCAGCTCGAAGATTATTCATTGCTGCTGGGAAGCATTGGGTTGTTTATCATCCTTGCCACCATCATGTACCTGACTCGGAAGGTGGATTGGTATGGGGAAGAGTAGCACACGAATGACACAGACTTAAATGTACAAATACGGATAAATAAAATTGTTTCCTACAGATAGCTTATTAATTACAGAGAAATAATTTCTGTGTAAACCAGACTGATCCGTGTCATCCGTGTTCCATTGAAAGGGTTTCAATATTTTTGTCCAAACCTCCGACTTGTTCAAATACCGTCCATACCATTACAATGATGTCAGGTTGTTCCTTATACTGATTCCGATTATCTCCTCCATTAATTATCACCTTACCTACGCAGATATCCAGCTAAACTGGCGTTTCGTTTTCACCTTTCTGATTGACATACAACAGGGCTATGTGGCCTGGTACTGCTGCAGGGCCATTATCATTTATCTTGACCGTGTTTATCCGTACCGGATAAATGTTGGCCGCCGTATCCTGATACAGACCAGCACCATGTCTTTTATCGGCCTGCTGGTAATTGTGCTGCAGACATTGCTGATGCATTACCTTTTTTCAGACAAACCCTTCCCGATGAATTTTTTCACCATTGACCTTGTGATCATCTTTATCTGGTTTTTGGTATTGAATGGCATCTACATCGGACTGTTCTATTATACAGAATGGCAAAATTCCGAAGAGATCCGGCAGAAGGAAAAGCTGGTTCGCACGGAAGGTTTTTTGGTGAAATATGGTAAGAAAAATCTCTCCTTACCATTTGCCAATATCGCCGGCTTCACTATTGAAAATGAATATTCCGTGCTTACTACTACGGAACCCAAAAACTATTACCTCGACGAATCCCTCGATGCGGTGGAACAAAAACTCCCGCCTGAACTTTTTTTCCGGCTCAACCGGCAGTCGATAGTACACCGGCAAATTGTCTCGGGCTTCGACTGTGCGGAAAACGGTAAGATCAATGTGCTGATCAAGTCTCCGGAAAAGTTTCCACCCGCTATTCCGGTGAGCCGGTTAAAGGCACCTGCTTTTAAATTGTGGTTTCAGCCGGAATAGTCTCCCGCAGACGTCATCCTGAACTTGTTTCAGGATCTCTCATTAATACACAGATCCCGAAACGAGTTCGGGATGACGCATTGAGTCGGGATCACCCGTTGAAGGACCGATACTTTCAATCGAAGCGGTCATGCTGAACTTGTTTCAGCATCTGGCAAGGTGCATAAAAACCACAATACATACTATGGTTCACACTTAAAAACCCCTTCATTTCACCGGAAAATCTACCACACTTCGCCGGAATTGGTCGCTTATCTGTTGTTTTTCCTCCTTTACCCACCACATATTCGCACCATAAAAAATTTTAAAAAATGAAGATCAATTTTTTCAATTGCTTGCTGATCCTGTTGCTTCCGGTAATCAGTCATGCCCAGAATACCGACGCTTCCGCAAAAGATTACCGCAATTTTCCCCTCATCCTCAGCATACAGTTTCAAAACTTCGCCCTTCCCTTTCATGATCTGAAAAGCAACTTCACACATGTCGGCATTGCGTTGGGCACGGAAGTGAGTTTGAACGAAAAGCAAAACTGGGCACAGCAATTCCACGCAGGCATTTACCTGAACAAAGATGCAGGCAATGGATTTTTCACTTACACGCAAACCGTTTACCGTCCTACCGTTTTCAAGCATTTCTATCCGGAGGTGAAGGCCGGTATTGGCTGGCAAAGAATTTTCCATCCTGTAGATGCGTATGAATATGTTAATGGAAACCTCACGCCAACTGCAGGAGGTAAATCTCAGTTGATTGTGCCGTTGGGTGTTTCGATCGGTTATAATAAGTACAGCGAAAACACGTACCTGTCTCCATTTATCAGTTACCAGGTGATGCCGGCATTGTTCTACAATGATGGAATACCCTTGAATTTCTGTTCACTCTTCCAGGTAGGTACCCGAATTCATTTTAAAAACTAAAACAAAAAATTTATCTGTCATGAAATACCTGTTTCTTCTTACC
>JBDSEW010000297.1:0-7960 GCA_039919825.1 Chitinophagales bacterium
TGTCAGACAGGGTTAAAAATTTAGGATCCATACAATCCACTACTGCATTCAGTGCTTTTAATTGATCTTCTTTGCTGAGTGATTGGGTGATCAGTTGGCCATCACCGCGTAAGGCATAGGAATAATACATGCCACCTACCTGCTTGGTAGCTGCTTCCAGCTCGTAACGGTGAAATAAATATACAGGCACCAGCACATCTTCCAGCATAGCCATCGGAGTACCTTCCCGGATATTGTTTACTCCAAACTGTGACAATGCTTTTTCACGAACCTTCATTACTTCTTTCAATGCTCCAACAGGATCTTTTCCATTGTCCCAAAGGTGTGCTGTAGGATGTAAACCTGCTGCATCACGTGCGTCACGGTCTGAGATAAAAGTTAATCCATTCTTCGCGGCAGTATTAATAATGTCATTTAATGCAGTTGCCTCATTCGTGCTGTTTGCAAATTCGCGGTAGCCATAATCAATGGATACTTTGTCCCAATCGCCAATGTTATTAGTATACGCAGCACTTAGATCAATTTCACCCTGCGCATTCAGAAACGCGAGTGGTGCAGGGTAGTCCATCACGCTAGCTCTTCCCTGTATACTTGCAATATAGTTGTGTGAAAGGCCAAGTGTATGTCCCACTTCATGAGCTGCCAGTTGCCGGATGCGTTGCAATGCCATGGCCTGCATTTTATTATCCGGCGGCATTCCGTTGGTAAAAGGGGAGAGTAGTCCCTGCGCGATCAAATAATCCTGGCGCACACGCACAGAACCTAACGTGACATCCGCTTTCATGATTTCTCCTGTTCGCGGATCAATCACTGCAGAACCGAATGACCATCCTCTTGTTGACCGGTGCACCCAGTTGATGATGTTGTACCGGATATCCATTGGGTCAATGGAGTCTGGTAATAATTTTACCTGGAAAGCATTTTTAAATCCCGCAGCTTCAAACGCAGCAGTCCACCAACTGGCTCCATCCAACAGGGCACTGAGAATGGGTTCGGGAGCGCCATTGTCAACATAATAGATGAGTGGTTGAACAGCTTCACTCACTGCAGCAGCCGGATCTTTTTTTTGCAGCCGGTGCCGGCAGATAAACAATTTTTGAATTGGTTCAGTGATGGGTGTGCTGTAATCAAAATAGGAGTTGGTGAAATAACCGCAACGTACATCATACACACGTGGTTTGAAATTGTTGTCGGGCAGGCGCACGAAAGAATGGTGCATTCGCAAAGTGATGGCACCCGCATCCGGCGTTACTGATTGTACATAATCTCCCGGGTGTCCATCATTGTTTATAAAAGTGATGGTGGTTTCAAATTCTGTATTCAATGGAAAATTTTTAGTGCGTGGCAGGAAGATGGCACTGCGTGACTCATTGATGGAGTAGCTTCCCTGGTTTGAATTGCGCAGTGCATTGGCAGCATTCATCGCATCGCGCAGCAAAAATTCAGTGGCATCTACCAATACTTTTCCATTCCCCGCTGCTTCAATGGTAAATCCCCAAAGCGTAGATTGTGCAAAGGACTGTTCCACCGCTCTTTTTTCTGCGGCATTACCAGTAATAGCACGGTAGGCATAGTTGGGTTGTATCATCAACAATTTATTTCCAATCCTTGTAAATTTCACAATGGCAGTTGATCCAAGTATGCCCCGATCCAAACCGACATCGTTGGAACCCAATCCAGCTGGAAGTGATGCCTGGTATAGAACTTCAGTATCCAGCTGATCTATTTCCAGCCAGATCTTTCCTTTGTTTTCATCCCAATAGAAATTAAAGAAACCGTTGTAGGCTTTCATGCTTTTGACTTTTTCTTCAATAGCAGGGAGCGTTTGCGCATTGGAAAAAATGGGAAGAATAAATAACAGGCAAAGAAGACGTTTCATGTGAGGCACATTTAGGAATACACAAAATACAAAAGCAGTTGGGATAACAGTTTTCATGCTGCAATTCCCCGTTTAATGGCGGAGATGTTATGAAAGGTTTAAGATATTTATTTAGTTTGCTGAAGAATCAGGATGAAGTGGGTTTTTAGAGAGGAGCGTACTGAAGAGATCAACCAATGTTAAATTTGTGTAAAGCCATTTTTGATGAAAACAAATAAGGCATGGCTTAAGAATAACAGGATGCCGAAGAAGGCAACCTTTGAACAGCGGGTAGCGTGACATACTGATCATCACAAAAAATCACTCGTGCCGTGACATCCCCCTAAAGCCTGAAGAAATGAAGAGAAGTAATTTCTGAAAAATCTGACCCAAACAAAACAAGTTAGCTATGAAACCAAATATTGAAATCTCAGACAAGAACCTGAAAGAAGTGGCAAAATTGCTCAATAATTTGGTGGCCGATGAATATGTATTGTACACGAAAACCCGCAATGCACATTGGAACATCCAGGGACAGAACTTTATGGAACTTCACAAGTTCTTTGAATCGCAGTATGATGCTTTGGATGAGATAATAGATGAAGTAGCTGAACGGGTGCGCTCACTCGGCCATTTTTCATTGGGATCTCTCAAGGACTTTTTAAGCATAACGCGGTTGACGGAGCAGCACCATGACTTCAGTAATCAGCAACAAATTATTCAAACCCTGGTTAATGATCATGAAACAATCATCCGTATACTGCGAAAGATGGTAACTACGATTGGAGAAAAACATAAGGATGCAGGCACCAGCGATTTCGTCACCGGAATCATGGAGCAACATGAAAAAATGGCGTGGATGCTGAGAGCCTACCTTTCATAGTCAACAGTGAGTAGTCAGTAATTCACCATGCACCATTGACCATTCACCGCTCTTCCACAAATAAAATCATCATGATCACCATCCTGATTCCTACTGATTATTCGAAGAATGCAACCAATGCTATTCGCTATGCTCTACAGCTTACAAAAAAGATCCCTTGCAAATTCATTTTCCTTCATGGTGAAGTAATTCCACTCACCCCCACCCCGGAAGCTTCTTTGGTTGCAATTGAGATGGACACAGAGCTGAGCAGGAAAGAACTCGAGAGATATGCCCTGAACCTTTTCAGTGAGCTAAAAATGAAAATTATTCCAAAGCAGGTGAGTTACATGGTCACACAGGCATTTACAACGAGTCATCAAATTCTTGAAGCCATCAGCAAATCAAAAACGGACCTCGTTATTATGGGCGCGCGTGGTGCTTCTAACATGAAAAAAATATTATTCGGCAGCACTACTGCAGACGTAATTGCAGGTGCAACGGTACCTGTGATTACCGTACCTGAATCATACCGTTATGCACCATTAAATTTTTTTTTACATGCTTCAGATTTGAAAAACCTGCGCATCGAATTGGGATTAACTTTGCCCCTGGCCATGTTATTCAATGCAACGCTGGAAGTGGCGCACATTACAGATGGTACCGTCTCAGATGCCAAACTTATTGCACAAGCACAAAGCATAATAAAGAGCAGGTCTTATAAAAAGCTGAAGCTGTATGTGGAAGCCGTTACCTTCGGGCAGACTATTGCGAAGGATATAAAACTGCTCTCCGCACGGCATCATCCCGATATGCTGGTTATGTTTCGGCACAAGCACAACTGGTTGGGAAGATTGTTCTTCACCAGCATGACAGAAAATTTAATGTATGAAACAAAGGTGCCGCTTGTGTCATTTAATGTCTCCTGAAAGTTTTTGGAGAAACCATTTTGCTTTTTTTAAAAGCTGAGGCTGCATTTTTTTTAGGAAGGGAATCGCTTTGACTTTGCTCAGCATTGTTCCATCGGTTTGTGAATTTCAGCGTAATCCTGTACGTTTGAAACTACGTAATCTCTTGTATGAAAACAGTGTTGATCTTGTTCAGTACCTTCCTGCTGCAATTTCCAGCAAGCATTTGTGCGCAAAAACTTGCACTCCCCATCCCACGGAATGTAATAGAGGCTTATCAATCAGGAACCCGTTCAACAGATGGGAAACCCGGCCACACATATTGGCAAAATCGCGGCGATTACACAATGAAGATTTCTTTCGATCCGGAAACACGTATTCTCAGCGGATCAGAAACCATTGTTTATTACAACAATAGTCCGGATACACTGAATAAGATTGTCATTCGCCTATTTCCTGATTTTTACAAAAAAGAATTTCTCCGTAACTATCCTGTTGATGAGAAAGATGAGAGTGATGGCGTTACGATTGAAAGTTTATCCATCGGGAGTGAAAACCTGGAGGTAATTGATAACCCGCAGGTAAATTTTTACGGAACAAATATGACAGTGATTCCCAAAATTGGATTGTTGCCAGGAACAAAAACGAGTTTGCAGATTTCCTGGCATTACGTTGTAAACAAAGGCTCGCATGTAAGAACAGGTGAAGTGGATGCAACTACATTCTTTCTTGCTTACACATTTCCGCGAATCGCAGTGTACGATGATATTGACGGCTGGGATCAGTGGGACTATATTGGTGTGCAGGAATTCTACAATGACTTTGGAAATTTTGATGCGGAAATCACCGTTCCCAAAGGTTATGTAGTGTGGGCTACAGGTGAGTTGCAAAATGCAAAATCCGTTTTTGATCCACGCATTTATGAACGGTACCAGGCTGCACTCACTTCTGAAAAGATCATTAAAATCATCGACAGTGCTGATTATAAGGAAGCTCTTGTAACCGACAATACACCTCATCTGAAATGGAGGTTTTCTGCAAGGGAAGTAACTGATTTTGCATTTGCATTGAGTAATCATTACTTGTGGGAGGGCAGTTCAGTAATAGCAGATCCATCAACAGGCAGGCGTGTTTTTGTAGATGCTGCTTACAACAAGAGTGCTGTTGATTTTTTTGAAGTGGCGGATGTTGCACGAAAAAGCGTGGAGATTATGAACACAAAATATCCTGCCGTTCCTTTTCCTTTTCCACACATTACTATTTTTAATGGGTTGGATCAGATGGAGTATCCGATGATGGTGAATGATAACTCATCAGAAACACGAAAGGACATGGTGCAGCTCACCACTCATGAGATTTCTCATTCCTATTTCCCGTTTTACATGGGTATCAATGAAACAAAGTATGCGTGGATGGATGAAGGATGGGCAACAATTTCTGAGTCTGTGATTTCACCTATGCTCGGTGAACCCGAAGACGACGGTATTTATATGCGCAGCACCTATGAAGCAATTGCAGGAACCGACCAGGAAGTTCCGATGATTACCAATACCCAATTAGTTACAGGCACCACTTATTTGACCAATGCATATGGCAAACCCGGCATTTTTCTCTGGATGTTGCAGGATTTATTGGGAGATGAAATGTTCTTTAAAGCATTGCACGAATTCATGGATCGATGGCATGGAAAGCATCCCATTCCTTACGATTTCTTCAATACATTCAACAATGCCAGTGGTCAAAATTTAAATTGGTTTTTTGATCCGTGGTTTTTTGAAACAGCCTATCCTGATCTGGGAATAAAAGAAGCTATAGCAGAAAAAGGAAAAAAGGCAAGTGCAAATACCTGGAAGATCACTATTAGCAGAAAGGGAGATGTTCCTGTTCCTGTGCACCTCGAATTCATTCTGGAGAATGATTCTATTATAGAATCATTGGTCACAGCTGGAGTCTGGAAGAAGGGAAGTAAAGAATACACAGTATCGCAAACCCTTCCGGGAAAACTAATATCCATTAGGTTGGGAAATGAATTTATTCCGGACGTTGATCACACGGATAATTCTTTGATCATTAAATGATGCTTTCACGAGAATTCATGCTTCCGGATTTAAAAGGAAATTGTGAATAATGATGAATACACAAATTATTGGATCATCACCTTTACCCTCTCTTTGCGTTCACCCTGCTGCATGGAAAGGAGATAGATGCCCGGTGCAAAATGATGGCTCAGAGACATTGATTGCTGATAAACGCCGGCTTCCTGTTCCTCATTCAAAAAAGTTTGCAGCAGCTGCCCCTGCAATCCGTATAGACTGATTGCCACAGTGCCACTCTCTGAAAGTGAATAGTGCGCAGTAAATTGCTGTTGAATGAGTGATGGATAAATGCTGAATGATGTTTCTTCACCTTCATTCATTTTATTAAATTCATTTCCTGGCACAACCGTTAATGTGGTGGAGTAAATGTGATCTCCTATTGGAGATTGGTTATTGTTGCCTGCATTGCCGGTAGCATAGATTGTAATTGGGCCGGTACTGATGGGAGGCGCTTTCCATTTGTAGCTCCACTGATGATACGCGAGGGGAGTCTGGTAATTGGTGACATAAGTGCGGCCATTCTGCGGATTTTTGCGGATCAGGGTATTGTCAGGTGCGAGCAATTTGTACGTGCCCACACATAAATTATTGGAGTTAAGGGTTGTTACTTCAAAACAGCAGATGGGAGATTGTTCAACATCCGTTACTGTAACTGTAACAGTGTAAGTTTTGCCCGGAAGATAGACACCGGATGAACCGCTAAATGCAAGTGATATATTTCCTGTTCCACCATTTAAGGGGGTATCATAGTGACAGGATGTGCAATCACCTTCATCCGGTGCGGCAGTATAACCCAATGGAGGTTTTAATGGTCCTGATGTTAAGTCGGCGCCATTGATGGCAAAAAGAATTATGGCAGCAACAATAAGTGTCAAGGTCTTTTTCATAGCAGTCAATTTTTACCAAATCTAAAATTAGCCAGAGTAAAAACGCAATCAAATTGGAGTCAAGATTAAGTTTCTGAAAATCCGCTAATTCATTACTGGGTTCAGCTGTCAGGTATCACCATTTATATGTCTGCCTTTATTCTTTAGTCCTTCCGGTTTTCTCTCCTTAGTCTTCTTCCCAGTCTCCAAGTTCAAATCCGTTATCCATCCTGAATCCTGATTTCTGCTACCTCGTTCCACTGAATTAATTCCCTAAACGGTTTGTTCGCACGGATAACTCAGCTAAATTTGCGCAACCTTCGCTTCTAACCCATTTCCAATCATAAAAACATCCATTTACCATGCATGAAGTCTATATTATGTCAGTTGCCAGAACACCCATTGGCAGTTTGGGAGGTGTGCTGTCTTCCATTACCGCACCGCAGTTAGGGGCCATCGCCATTAGAGCAGCACTCGAACGCGCAAAGGTAGATGCGGGTCAGGTGCAGGAAGTGTATATGGGTAACGTACTCAGTGCCAATGTGGGCCAGGCTCCTGCTCAGCAAGCTTCTATCGCAGCAGGAATTCCAACTACAACACCCTGCACTACTATTAATAAGGTGTGTGCTTCCGGAATGAAATCAATCATGCTGGGTGCACAATCGATCATGATGGGTATAAATGACATTGTGGTTGCAGGTGGTATGGAAAGCATGTCGAACGCACCTTACTATCTGGAAAAGGCACGCACAGGTTATAGGTATGGTCATGCACAAATGATTGATGCAATCATCCGCGACGGTTTGTGGGATCCGTATAGTGATTTCGCGATGGGCAATGCAGGAGAGATTTGTGCAAAGGAATACAATGTATCAAGGGAAGACCAGGACAATTACGCTATTGAATCGTATAAGCGCGCTATCAAAGCATATGAAACGGGTGCATTTAATGATGAGATAGTAGGTGTGGAGGTAACTGTAGGAAAAGATAAGGTGATGGTGAAAGAAGATGAAGAAGTGAAGAAAGTAAAATTCGATAAGATCCCATCGCTGCGGCCCGCATTTCAGAAAGATGGAACTATCACTGCTGCAAATGCTTCCAAGATCAATGACGGAGCCGCTGCCGTTATTTTAATGAGTGGACAAAAAGTAAAAGAACTGGGATTGAAGCCGCTTGCAAAAATTATTGGCTTTGCAGATGCGTCTCAGGATCCAACCTGGTTTACTACAACACCTGCTAAAGCAATGCCTAAGGCAATGCAAATGGCAGGGTTGGAAATGAAAGATGCCGAAATAGCTGAGATCAATGAAGCATTTTCAGTGGTTTCAATAGTGAATAATAAATTACTCAATCTGAATCCTGAAGATGTA
>JBDSEW010000351.1:0-3365 GCA_039919825.1 Chitinophagales bacterium
GGTGTCTACCACATGGGCAGTTTTAATAGCGGTTTGACCAATGTAACCTGCAACCAATGCCTGTTTATCCACTTCCACCAAATGACCTCTTTCCAAGAGCCCAAGTGCTTTGTAAATGCGGGCAATAATCCTCGCGACGGTAGTTTTTCCCGTGCCCGGATTTCCCATGAAAACGCTGTGCAGTGAAAAACGGCTGAGCACATCCTTTCCTTCTTCCCGGTAGAACCTTACGAGCTTCACCATCTCATTGATCTCACTCTTGATGTTGTTCATACCTACCAGGCCATTCAAATCCTGCAAGGCATCCTTCAATAAAAATTCATCAATCGGAATATCGGGCAAATCATGATCGCGCGAAGCAAATATTTTACGGAAGTCCTCCATTTCCACCGTCGTAAAACTTTCCTTGTTCAAAGACTTCGGATCCTGGTGACGCATTACCCGCAAACCCATATTGAGTTTGGCTTCATCAATCCATCCGTTTACCAGCCTGGCATTACCAAAGGAGCGGTCACGGTTCCGGTAAGCCTCAACCAGTTTTTCGTAGAGGTATTTTTTTGCGTCGGAAGAAAAAACGAGGTTACGTTCTTTTAATGCAAATTCTGCAATGGCATCCAGTTCCTGTGGCAGGTAATCAGGAAATTCAAACACCTGGCTGAAGCGTGATTTTAATCCCGGGTTGGAATCTAGGAAGGTTTCCATCTCTTCAGGATAGCCGGCTACAATGATGGCAATATCTCCCTTGCCATCACTTACTTCCTTCAGCAGTATTTCAATCACTTCTTTTCCAAAGTCTTTGCTGTCATCAGATTTACGCGCAAGTGAATAGGCTTCATCAATAAATAACACCCCTCCCCGAGCCCGGTTGATCACCTCTTTAGTGCGTGGAGCAGTTTGTCCGATATATTCAGCCACCAGGTCTGCACGATCCACTTCTACCAAATGACCTTTGCTGAGCAGTCCCATCTTTGCATAAATGTGGCTTAAAAGCCGTGCTACGGTAGTTTTTCCGGTGCCTGGATTACCGGTAAACACTGAATGGAGGTTGAGTTTATCACCATCAGTCAGGCCTTTTTCCGTTCGTAGCTTGGTAAACTCAAGGTATTTCAGGTACTCATGAATTTTTGTTTTTATAGTAACAAGGCCAATCAGTTCATCGAGTTTCAGCACTACCTGCTCCAGTGATTCTGTCACTTCACCTGATTGTTGCTGCACCGGAATCTTATATTGTGGTGTATTCAATATCGCCACTTCGCCTTCTTCCGCCAACTCACCTACCGAAAAGGGAACAACACCAATCAGGTGATCCATGAAAACAATTTCTAGCGTAAAGTTGCCGGCATACCAGGTCCCTTTTGCATCTGAGCCCCAGCCGGTAGTGAGGGTGTAATTACCTTTATGATCCGGATTCATGAAAAAGAACTCAACGCATTGTCCTTTTAACTGGCGGGCATCATTGTAAAAATCAAAAAGCAGCTCGCAGGGCCAGTTGATGTCAAACTGCAGGTTTTGGATAAGCAGTTCCGCCCAGACAAACCTTGTTTCATCCTTGTTAAACTTAGAAAGGTATTTCCTTTCAGCAAGTAAGAGCCCGTTATTAGGACCTTCATACAGCCTGATCGATTGAATGTTGAGGTATGGATTGGAATTATTGGTTACTTTTCCGCTATTGGAAACGTAAAATGTTTTGGAACCCACCATCACACCGTCCACCCAGGCTTCCCAATAATATTGCTCTTTCTTCCAGAAAGAACCAGGTGTAGGATTTCCCCAACCCTCCCTAAAGTAAACGATGTTCTCATCAGTTTTAACCGTTCTTTCCACCTTCAGGTCGCAGATCTCTTTTCCATTGGCATGAAAAGCCTTGAGGTTCACTTTTACATTCCATTCCTCTTCATCAAATTTTTTATTGAACAATGAAAGTTCTGAATAGAGGTAGGTGGTAGCTGATTCTTCCAGCACCTGCTGATATTTGCGTTTACCCTCTGCGAGAGGGTCAGCCGGGCCGAATACTTTCAGGTCGCGGTATTTATAATTTGCTGCTGAAGGATTTTTTACCATAGTGCCTGCTAATAATCAGATAGGGAATTGGTTTAGTTGGTTGGATACTGTTGTATGCAGTTTATGATTTTTCAGAATGTAGTGCATAAATCTATGGAACAGGTTTAAGTAAAGTAAAATACTCTTTATGATGATTAGCCTTTACAATCAGTGCACCAAAAAAATTGCGGCAGCAATTTTTGCATCCAGTATATACCGATTCCGGAATGAAAAAATTGCTGCCGCAATTGTTTTACGCTGTGTTAACCCAAAAACCCGGGAAAGACCGGAGGTTGCTATAAGTATTATTGGTTGCCTGAAACAATAAAATTTGAAACAATTACTTCAGCCCCGCAATGAACCCGGGCTATGTAAACACCATTGGTGAACCGTGAATTGAGTTGTACTTCTGAGTAGAACTGTTTACCGTTCAGTGATTGTTCTTCCACGTACACCACTTCGCCGAGCAGGTTCGTAATTTCAAGGTAGGCTACAGGGTTTTCTCCCGAAAGTTCTGCCTGCAAGTGAATTAGATTTGAGGCAGGATTCGGATAAATGCTAAGCAAAGGTTCAGCGTCCGGTATATTCTTCTGGTCCGTTTCCTTACAATAGCTGGTGATGGTCGTTACCTTGGAATTCTCTTTGCAACCATTTGCACCATACACCCTAACCTTGTAATCTCCCGGCGTGCCTGCAATATAAAATACCAGGATTGCACCCGGAATATCGACTCCGTTTTTCATCCATTGATAAGTATACCCACTACCTGAATTTGCCATTAAAAGACAGGTTTCAAGCCCACAAATATTTTTTGAATCAGTTGTAGTGACTTTTGCCTTGGGAGGATTTAAAATGGTGATTACGACTCCATCGGATTGCGTGGAACAGGAAAAATTATCAGTTATCGTTATTTTGTAAGTGCCACTGGTAGAGGGTGTATATTTTTTGTCTGTTGCGCCACTTATATATGAAGAACCTTTGCTCCACTGATAAGTTTCAAAACCAGCAGGTCCAGTAAGATAAGTAGGGGATTTTCCGTCGCAAAAAGCCGTCGGTCCATTAATGGTAACGATGGATGGAATTGGTGGGTGCTCCAGGACATTTACAGTTGAAGAAGCATTTGAACAATTGTTGTAGTCAGTTACAGTTACATTGAAATTTCCTGTGGTGGAAACTGTTAGCGATTGACCGTACTTATTATTAGACCATTTGTAGCTTTTATAACCACTGCCTGCATCCAACACTACACTACCTCCATCACAAAATGAAAGCGATCCCTGGGATGAAATAACCGGCTGAGGCAAAGAATGCACTGTAATTGAAAT
>JBDSEW010000438.1:0-7079 GCA_039919825.1 Chitinophagales bacterium
ATTTCAAGCGCATAGTATTGCCTGCCATTGATTGTTTCAACAGATTGCTTCCTCTTCGGATCGAGCTCCACCATTTTGCTCCAGAATCCCTCCAAAGAAGGGGCTTTCGAAAGCTGAGGCTCTGAAAGGTTTTGCCGGAAATAAAGCTTGTAGGTAGCTGACAGCATTTCACCTTTGAAAACCGAACTCCTGCTGAGTATCACCTTTACAAAAACATCCTCTCTAAGTTGTTTTGCAAGATCATCATCACTCTGTGGTTCTTCCTTCTGCTGCTGGGTATAAGGGTTGCTTCGCTGTGGTTGTGGTTTGGAAGATGGCGCAGTTACTTCAATGGTCAACTCATTAGATTCTATGGTACTTCCATTAACTTCAATGGTTGCTTTCCCTATTTTGAAAGTTCCCTGTTGTTTAGGTCGCAGCACATACGTATAACTCGCAGACTGCGAAACAGCACCATTGATGATGCGCATGCTTGTTGAAGAACTGGGGCCTCCCAGCAAAGAGAAATCATTTAACGAGGACAACCTGAGATTACTTCCATTTGCATTTTCTATTGTATAAACCAAATTAAAATTCTGATTCTCAGGAATTGATTTTGGCGCAGAAACATAAAATTTTACCTGCGCGCTGGATAATTGATAGTTGATGAAGATTGAAATAATCAGCAATAAAAATGCGCCCGCAATATTCGGGCTGAGGCAACCGAATCGCTTATGATAAAACTTCTTCAGAAATTTTAAGGAAATGATTTTCATACGTGATTTACTTAAAAAAAAGAAACACTGAGATATTAAGTCCACAAAGTTTCACTGAGTCTCTCTTAATGTTTCTAAGTGTCTTTAGTACCTTATTGGTAACCTTGTTCAATTTACCAATCCTTCTTAATTTTCACCTTCACCGCTTTCATCTGCTTCTTCTGCATTTTCTGTGTGGTCTTCTGTTCCTCATTCTCCATCGCAGCCAGCAATTGCTCCGCTTCCTGCTTCGATAACTTAGGCTGCTGACCCTGTTGTGGTTGTTGCTCTTTTTGATCCTGGTTATTTGACTGCTGCTGATCCTTTTTTTTATCCTGATCCTTCTGCTGATCGTTCTTTTGCTGCTGTTGATCTTTCTGATCCTTGTTTTGCTGTTGATCCTTTTGCTCCTGGTCTTTATTATTTTGACCTCCCCCACCATTGTTCTTATTCAGCATAGCATTCGCATAAGCGAGATTATACTTTGTGTCGGCATCAGCCGGATTAATCTTTAAAGCATTCTTATACGCCTCTACAGCATCTTCCCATTTTTTTTGCGACAAATAGGAGTTGCCAAGATTATGAAATGCTTTTGCTTTTACTGTTGGGTCAGCATTCGTTTTTGCTGATAACTGAAACTGCTTTTGAGCGTCTTCATAACGCTTCTGCTCATACACTGCATCGCCGAGATTGAAGGTAGCTTCAGGCATGTTGTTCTTATGATCAAGCGCTTTCTTATAACTTGCTTCTGCCTCCGCAAAATTCTCCTGCTGATATTCTTTATTACCCTCACGGGTTTGCGTTTTTTCCGGCTGGGTAGATAAAGGAACCTGTGCTTCCATAAATTCATGACTTACCAGGATAATAAGAATAGCCATGACGATTTTTTTTGCATCCGGAAAAAAGCTTCTGTTGAGGATCATACTAAATGTTTTTATTGCTATACCCTGAATGTCCCAAAGGATTTCTTCAGGAAGAATTTACTTTTTCGTTCACTTAACCACCATTCAATTACTAACAGCACTGCAGCAATGCCCAGACACCATTGAAAGTAATCGTTAAAATCAGTAAAAATAATTTCTTCGAATTCCTTGCTTCCAATCCCTTTTAGTTCCTTCAAAAGTATATCGACTTCATCTTTGCCACTTCCTAAAAGAAGGAATTTTCCATTGCCTTTAGCAGCCATTTCGCGTAACATCTGCTCGTTCAGCTTCGAAAGCACAATATTTCCGTCTTCATCTCTTTTAAAATCATTGTTCAAAGGAATAGGTGCTCCATTTTCCGACCCCACCCCAACAGTAAAAACTTTTATGCCTTCCCCTGCAGCAAGAGCAATTTTTTCATCAACACCACCTTCATTGTCTTCTCCATCAGTAATTATGATCAGCGCTTTGTGGCTGGAATCTCCACTCACAAAACCCTCCTGCGCCAGCTCAATGGCTTCTGAAAAATTAGTTCCCTGGGTAGGAACCATCCCAATATTAATTGTTCTTAAATACATTTTGGCAGCGCTGTAGTCTACTGTCAGGGGCATCTGCATATACGCATTGCCGGCAAACACAATCATTCCGAGGCGGTCGTTGCTTAGTTTGTCGATAAAATTGGAAATAAAATTTTTAGCACGGTCCAAACGGCTCGGCTTCACGTCCTCACTCATCATCGAGCTGGAAACATCCAGTGCTATGATTACATCAATACCTTCACGCCTTACTTTTTCCTGCCTGGTTCCAAGTTGCGGATTGGCAAAACCCAAAATGATGAAGGAATACGCGAGCAGCAGCAGCATGAATTTTACTACGTGCCTCCGATTAGAAAAATCAGGGATCAACTGGAGCACAAGCACTTTATTCCCGATTTTGGAAATGGCCCTTCTTCTCCAGAAATAAAAAAATACAAACAGCAACGCCATCGGAAGAGCCACCAGCAAAAGCCACAGGTATTCAATATGTTCGAAACGAAACATTCAGGGTACACTTTTTAATAGCAGATACCGGAACAAAATTTCAACAAGAAGGATCACTGCAGCAAAAAAAACAAATACATGAAACTTCTCTGTTTTGCGCTGGTAAGCACTCATTTCAATTTTAGTCTTTTCCAGTTTATCGATCTGTCCATAAATCTCATTCAATTTTTTGTTGTCGGTTGCACGGAAGTATTGGCCACCAGTCTTCTTTGCAATGTCTCTCATAAGGTTCTCATCAATCTGGACATCCTGGTAATCATAAATCAGTTCGCCGTCAGGACTCATTGCAACCGGTGTCATCGCTTTTCCATTGGTACCGATGCCTATTGTATAAACCCGCACGTTAAATTGCATAGCAATATCGCAGGCAGTCAGCGGATCGATCAACCCTTTATTATTTACACCATCCGTCATCAGGATCACCACTTTACTTTTTGCCTGGCTCTCTTTTAACCGCTGTGTTGCAGTTGCCAGTCCCATGCCAATAGCAGTACCGTCTTCAAGCAAACCATTTTTTATCTGCGACAATTGAGTTTTGAGAATAGTATGATCGATAGTGGCCGGACATTGTGTAAAACTCTCTCCTGAAAAAACTACCAGGCCGATTCTGTCATGTGGCCTGTCATCTATAAAATTTATCGCTTCCTTTTTAGCGGCCTCCAAACGGTTGGGCGAGAAATCTTTTGCAAGCATGGAAGAAGAAACATCCATTGCAAGCACGATGTCAATTCCTTCTGTGGTTATCTTTTGCTCATCATAGGAAGTCTGTGGCCGGGCAAGTGCAGTGAGTAATAACATAATGACTATAACACGAAGTACAGGAAGTAATTTTTTCATGACTGCCTTTAAAGGATTTCCAAAACCCACAAAAGATGCGGTAGACGAAAGTTCGAGTGCAGGATTATTTTTCCTGGAAAGAAAATACCACCATGCTGCTGCAAGCAATAGCACAGCGGGTATGAGCCACAGCACCCATTGGTCGGTAAATTTTATATTGTTAAGATTGGTGAACATCAGGTTAACTAACAATTAAATTCATCATTCTTAATTCTTAATTAGTTGATCAGTTTTCAATATTCAAGCACCTATTTCACTTCCTGCACCACTTCCTTTTGTTCTGTAAGCTCAATGAAACTGTATGCGCGCTCCATCACCCTCACATTCAAATCCGGCATTGGAACATGTTTAGCAAACTTTACAAGATCACCTTCATTCAAAATCAGCAGCAAATTCTTCTTCGCATCTTCGCTCATTCCGTACCTTTCAATGTCTTCTCCAATTTTTTCAGTAGTTGATTCAAGCGCAAACCATCCATAGCGATATTCGAGGTACATGCGCAAAATATCAGTAAGCCTGCTGTAGTACATTTTACTTTCATCCTTCTGCCAAAGCTTTTCATCTTCTAATTTTTTCAACTCCCTGCGGGCCCACACATGCGGGGGATCTTTTGGCTTTGGCCGTTGAATAACTTTCGGTTTTTGGTTTTTTCTGCGTCTCACATAGTATGCTACTGCAGCAATAATGGCAAGCAATATAATTCCTCCAATAATGTAAGGAAGAAACTCATTTAAAGTGTAAGGAACATCAATCGGTGCCTTGATAGCTTTGAAAGCTTTAGCGGTATCAACAGGGAGCGTAGTAACAGAAATGAGTATGGAATCAGAAAAAACAGTATCTGCTGTTCCACTATTATCCTTGAAAATTATCTTTTGCGGACCTGCGCGATAGGTACCTGAGTCGTAAGCTGACAGGGTGTATGTTTGTGTGAATGTTTTGTAACCACTGCTAACAGCGGTATCAATCTCCGAAGCATTCAGCAATTCCATATTGCCGACTGTGTTAGCAACGGGTGGCATAACAACGGTAAGTTCATTGGGAACCCGGGCAGTAAGTTTTACATTCAAATAATCTCCTATCACGATATGGGAGGAATCTGCTTTAAACTCAATAGCAATTTCCTGCGCAACAGCAGGTTGAGAAATAGCAAGGATTAATGCTATCATAAGTGAATGCAATGAAAAAGAAAACCCCGCCGGGCAATTCATCCACTCTCCAACCCTCATTTTACCTTGCCTGCTTCGTTGCATCATCTTCTCATTTCCCGTTGCTTAAACATGTTCATCAGAGCAACCACATAGCTGTCTTCTGTTTTTATAGATTCTAATTGCGCTCCGCTCTTTCCGAAGAGGCCTTTGATCATTCTCAGGTGTTGCTGAAAGTCTTTAGTGTATTTGTCCCTGAGCGTTTTTTTTGAAGTATCGATCCAGAATTCCTTACCCGTTTCAGAATCTGCAACTTTTATCAAACCTATATTGGGAAGATTCACTTCCCGTTCATCATAAATATGCAAACCGATCAGGTCATGTTTTCTTGCTACGATGTTCACTGAGTTTTTTAAATCCTTTGCACTTACTGTTGGAGGAGCCGGATTCAGAAAATCAGAGATCAGGAAGGTGATGCACTTCTTCTTTACCACATTATTCAGGTACTTAAGTGCTTCCACCATATTGGTTCCTGTATGTTTCGGATGAAAATCGTAGATCTCAGAAATGATGCGAAGGATATGGGTCTTTCCCTTTTTGGGAGGAATGAATTTCTCCACTTCGCTGCTGAAAAAGATCACGCCTACCTTATCATTGTTGGTAATGGCAGAGAAAGCAAGCACACCACTTATTTCGGCAATGATGTGATTCTTGAATTCATTTTGTGTTCCAAAAAAAGAGGAACGGCTTACATCAATTAAAAGCATCAGTGTGAGTTCGCGCTCTTCCTCATACACTTTCACAAACGGTTTGTCCTGTCTGGCCGTCACGTTCCAGTCAATGATTCTCAAATCATCGCCAAACTGGTATTCACGCACTTCACTAAAAGAAATACCTCTTCCCTTAAATGCAGAATGATAGCTGCCCGAGAAGATCTGGTTCGACAGCCTCCGCGTTTTGATTGCTATTCTGCGAAGCTTTTTGCGCTTCTCTGCGGTTGTTAGCAGTTTGTTGTTAGTTGTTAGTGCTATGCTCATTGGAGAGTCGGGACTTTTAAAAAATAAAGTTGCGTTTCCAATTCATTCAAAGCAAGGCTTCCCGCCTTCTTCCAAACGTTCAATTCCGTATAAGATGAATAATTTGACATAAAAAAATTTATGTATCCATTTCTTCAACAACCCACTCACAAACTATCAACTATCAAATTTCAACTCACAATTCTTTAAGGCACTTCCACAGCATTTAAAATCTCGCTGATCACATCCTCCGGGGTTACATTATCGGCTTCTGCCTCGTAGGTTAATCCAATACGATGGCGCATTACGTCATAGCAAATGGCACGCACATCCTCAGGTATCACATATCCCCTGCGCTTAATAAAAGCATACGCTTTGGCTGCAACGGCAAGATTGATGCTCGCCCGTGGAGAGCCTCCGTAGCTTATCAGCGGCTTCAGCTTTTCCAGCTTATATTCCTCCGGTTTACGGGTCGCAAAAACAATATGCAGTATGTAACGCTCAATTTTCTCATCCATGTAGATCTCCCGCACCGTTTTCCGGGCATTCAGAATTTCTTCCCTGCTTACCACTGGGTTAATGATTTTATCGGCCATTTGCATATTCTGGCGAATAATCAATTGTTCCTCCTCAATTTTGGGATAATTAATAACTGCTTTCAGCATAAAGCGATCTACCTGAGCTTCAGGAAGCGGATACGTCCCCTCCTGCTCAATGGGATTTTGAGTAGCCAGAACCAGGAAAGGTTCATCGAGTAAAAATGTTTTATCACCGATGGTCACCTGCCTTTCCTGCATGGCCTCCAACAGTGCTGATTGAACCTTTGCAGGTGCGCGGTTGATCTCATCGGCCAAAACAAAGTTGGCAAATACAGGCCCCTTCTTCACCGCAAATTCCCCGTCCTTCTGACTGTAAATCATTGTACCGATAAGATCCGCTGGCAGCAGATCCGGCGTGAATTGGATTCTTGCAAATTTTGCATGAATGGCGGCTGCGAGGGATTTTATGGCCAGAGTTTTCGCCAGCCCCGGAACACCTTCGAGAAGGATGTGGCCATTGGAAAGCATGGCCAGCATCAATCGCTCAAGCATATATTTTTGCCCTACAATGGTCTTGCCCAGCTCCATATTCAACAATTCCACAAAAGCGCTTTCCCTGTTGATGCGTTCGTTAAGCGAAGCAATGTCAATGGTTGTGTTTTCTCTGATGACCTCCATACTATTTTTTTATTGGGGCTCAAAAATAAGCGGTGGGTTCCGCTTTTTTAAAACTTTAAGTTTTTTTTAAGAATTGGGCTCTATCCTTCTGAGCAGGTGTGGCAACACGATCACCTCACTGGATTTGCCTATCCTAAAAAAAAATTTAGACTAATCTAAAGTAATTT
>JBDSEW010000464.1:0-4083 GCA_039919825.1 Chitinophagales bacterium
GTTGAACAATCTTAAAAAAACTGTCACAGTGAGCGGAGTCGAACTGAGGCAGTTTTTTTAAGGTGTCTCTTATCAATGCAAACAATTGATCTTTACAAATAAATTAATCGCTTCAGGTTTCGAACACCTGTGATTCGCAATTACGGCGTTGATTGAGCTTTTTGGCACACCTCTCTTGCGACAATTTGGTATGCGCCCGCTAAATCCGGTCACTGACAGAAGCCGAAGTGCACCATATCTTTAACATTCAACAGCATTCAATCCAATTGAAAAACATCGTACTTTTTCCCGGGCTTGCCGCCGATGAGCGATTGTTTGCATCGTTGAACCTTGAACCATTTGCAGTGCAGGCCATCCACTGGTTAAAGCCCGAAAAAACCGAATCTCTCCAGCAGTATGCGCGCAGGATAGCAGCAACAATTGAGCCCCGTGAGGAGACCATTTTCATCGGTGTTTCCTTTGGCGGACTGCTTGCACAGGAAGTGGCGCAATTTTACGCAGTGGAAAAAATCATTCTTATCTCCTCCCTTTCCTCCGCGAATCAATTACCTGCAGCACTTTCATTTTTCAGGATATTTCCTGTTTATCGCTGGGTCGGTGAAAACCAACTAAAAAACCTCGTCGTTTGGATGGGAAAAAAATATACAAAGAAGAATGAAATGGAATCGATCATATTCCAATCGATGGTGCAGGAAGCTGATATTCACCTGGTGAGATGGGGAATCAGCCAAACACTTCATTGGAAACAGTCAGCACCACTTTTCAACATCATCCATATTCACGGCACCGGCGACCGCCTGTTTCCCAGTGCACACATTCCTGTGGACTATACCATTTATGGTGGCCAGCATTTTATGGTGTTACAGGAGGGTGCCGTTATCAGTGCATTGCTCAAGAAGTTGTTATAGAAACAAAGTAGCTATTTTCAGAAAAGCAAAAGTTGAAGGGTAATGTTTCTGTTTAACTCCGGCCATTTTTGTGTTCTTAATGTTACATTCGTTATCGAAAACACAATTGTAGTTTATGAGCATTATGATCCTGATCACCGGAGGAACATTTGACAAGGAATACGACGAACTGAATGGTACGCTCTATTTCAAAGAAACACATCTCCCTGAAATGCTGAAGTTAGGCCGTTGTACAGTGCCCGCAGAAATAAAAACAGCCATGATGATTGACAGTCTGGAAATGACGGACGACAACCGCCATCTAATCCTGGACTATTGCAAAACCTGTAAGGAAGAGAAGATCATCATTACGCATGGCACGGATACTATGTCAATCACTGCAAAAAAACTGGGGGAAGCCGGCCTTCCCAAAACAATTGTCCTTACAGGCGCTATGATACCCTATAAGTTTGGCAGCTCAGATGGATTTTTTAACCTCGGAAGTGCCCTCGCCTTTGCACAATCACTACCCAACGGCGTGTATGTAGCCATGAATGGCCGTTACTTCAATTGGACCAATGTGCAGAAAAACAAGAAGACAGGGATCTTTGAAGAGATTGGATAAGTGTTTCAAAATACAACTGTATTCCCGGAGAATATAAATTATCATTCCCCTCCTTTCTTCTCTGAAGCAGTTTTGAAATGATCTTGAAACAGCTCCCATGAAACGTCATGCTGAACTTGTTTCAGCATCCTTCCATTTCGCAGCAATCCTGCACCAGTATCCTCAGGATAACCATGTTCATCTTGCGTTGTTTTCCCGCAACGCGGGATTTTTACTCAGGATGATAAGCAGTTGCTCTATGTGAGGTTGTCTTCAATTCAACGCGCCACTGGCTCCTGTCATGCTGAGCTTGTCGAAGCACCTGTAATTGACGATGTTCACCAACGCCCTTCGACAAGCTCAGGGTGACATTCACCCTGAGGTCATGTTGAACCCTTCGACAACTTGTCCTGAGCTAGCCGAAGTAAGCTACTGATGAACCAGCTTTGAAATGAGTAATTCCCGATCTGCGACGACAGCTTCTTATAATTGCGTAAATTTGAATCCAGTCACCAGCAATATTCTTAACTTATGCGATCAAAATTTCACACAAGCATTGCCTCTTGTTTTTTTCAGATGATGTTGTTCACTTTTCCTGCAACATACTGCCTCGCCCAGTTGCCTGGTGTTGTTATTAATGCAACTGGATCAAATACAATTTACCAATCGAATGAAAGCAATTCCTCTCTCAATCGTATTGTTCCTTCCATTTCAAATGGAAAATCTGATGATCTCAGTAACGGAACAACCTATTCAAATGAAAATACTATCCGCGACCTGAACTGGGAGCTTAAATTCTCAGCCTCCGGAAAAGTATTCAAGGATGTTTCTTTTTCAACTCCTGATGTAGGATATATCGTTGGTGAATTAGGCATTGTCTATAAATCCATTGACGGTGGCGAGAGTTGGGATGCAATAATGAATCTTGGCTTTCCTTATTACTGGTACGGAGTTCATGCGCTTACTCCGGATACTGTTTTCATCGCAGGATTTAATAACCAGGCTTCTATATTTGAAGGTGTGGTGCGCTGGAGCTATGATGGTGGTAACACGTGGAGTGATGATATTGACTTAGAAGTTCCTGTAGTTGGCGTAGGCTGGCTGGAAAAAATTCATTTCTTTAACGCAGATACAGGCATTGTTTTCAATACTTTTTCCGGCGGATGCTGGATTACCACCACGGGAGGAAAAGATGCTGCTTCATGGACTTATGTTTCCATCAATGCTGACCTGGGCTGGATAGCAGGAAACGTAGATGCGCAATTATCCGGAAACGTGTATGCTACAGGAATTCACTTTGCGAACAGCTCAGACTACGGAGTTACCTGGAACAGCAATGCTTCTGCCGACAGTATTTTTGACAATGGCGTGGACTTCCTGGATGCCAATAATCTGTATGGTTGGACCGGTGGAGGCCAGATCAGCGCTCCAGTATCAGGATGGATTCGCCGCACTACGGATGGAGGATCAAGCTGGAGTGCAAGACTTGATAATTTTCCATATCCGATAAGAGCAGTCAAATTTTTCAACGAAAATTTTGGCCTCGCTGCCGGAGGCAATCTTTATGAAGAGGCCGGAGGTATTTACAGTACCAACGATGGGGGTTTAAACTGGAATCAGGATATCAGCACTGCCGCGGAGATGATGTCAATTGACTTTCAAAAAATTCTCACTGATTCGATAGACGTATGGTGCGTTGGTTCCACCGGTGGAGCTACCGGTTTTCAGGGTGTTCTTTACAAAACGAGAATCGGAGATGCAGCAACAGGAACTATCGGCAACATTGGTTCTGCAAATCCGTTTTCTCTTTCTCAGAATTCACCCAATCCATTCAGCAATACCACTGCTATAAAATTTTCCATTCCCACAGCATGCAACGTTTCAATCAGGTTGTATGATTTGTATGGAAGGGAAGGGAATACCATTTTGAATGAAAGCAGAGAACCAGGTCATTATTCACTTACCATAGACGGCGCTGACCTTACGCCAGGAATCTATCTTTGCAAATTCATTGCCGGTTCATACACCGAAACTATACGCATGACTGTAATAAAATAATGGGATGCTATTCAGTTTGATTTGTATTTTCGCTTACACCTTTTCATTTAATAATAAGTGCTACTATGAGTAAGGTGCATACCAAATTGTCGTTGTTCAAAAAGAATTGAACCTTTAATCAATCCGTCATTGCGACAATTATATATAACCCTTCTCTTTCGATTGATAATTAAGAACTTGCAATATGAATAATAAATCTTTGAGATCAAGGTTATACTGGATTTGTTGCGGAAAAGCAGCAGGATGAATTTGTTATGCGCCCTATGAGTCCGTGGTTGGCGTCCAGCCAACCACCCCGAGTTATATTCAACATAAACCTATAATCTGCTGCTATGTATTTTTTTACCGCTACTATTAACAGTTGGAAACCCCTCCTCTCAAACGATTCCTACAAACAAATTATCATCGATTCATTGGATTGGTTTCATACCAATAAACGCGCAGCCATCAATGGCTTTGTTATAATGCCCAATCATTTTCATCTGCTATGGACAGCATTGGGCAAGTTTAAAGCTAAGGAGAATGAAGATGCGC
>JBDSEW010000474.1:0-4925 GCA_039919825.1 Chitinophagales bacterium
TTTGAAAAAATCTTTAATTCAACAAACCCATAACAATGAAACAAATTACAGTGATTACACTTTTTGTTCTTATCGCAGGTACACAGGCATTTGCCCAACTGAGCCCGGAAAAAGCGCTAAGCACCTACAACAAGGTAAAAGGCCAGTACGATGCCCTCGTAACTAAATGGAAGCCCATAAAAGACCAGGCTATTGCCAATTCCGGAACACTCAGCCCGGAGTTAAAAGCAAGCGTTGAAAAGGTGGATGGAGATGTGAACAGCTTTGGTAATAAGCTGAATTCATTTTCTTCTGCTTCAGTAGCTGACCAGGCTGCCATGGCCTCAACACTTAAAAGTGATTTTTCTACTTTAAAGAGTTCTGTGGGTGATGTTTCCAAGCAGGTAAGTAAATTAGAACTGCCTAAGATGTAAATTTCCCCCTTCAAATTAAAAAGTGCAAAAAAAATCCCACGCTGTTTTCAACGTGGGATTTTTTCTTGCGTTATGTTTTACTTCACTTTTATCTTCTTGCCTTCTTTCATAAACATGGGCACGTCTTTCAGTGGACGGTCTCCGGCAGCAGTTGTTACCTGTGCAATTGAATCTACAATGTTCAACCCTTCAAACACTTCACCATAAACGGTGTAGCCCTGGTCAAGCTGTGGAGTACCTCCCAAAGTTTTGTATGCTTCACGCTGTTCGGGTGTATACTTTATTCCTGAGCGCTTTTCAGTATTTTCAAGTTCGGCATCGGTTAATTTTTTCCCCTGCACAATGTAAAACTGGCATCCGGAAGAACGCTTTTCTGGATTGTTGTTACGGGCTGCGGCAAGAGCGCCTTTTTTATGAATGAGCTCAGGACGAAATTCTGCCGGAATCGTGTAGCCAACATCGCCACTTCCCAGCATGGCACCTGCAGCTGCATGTTTTGAATCGGGATCACCACCCTGAATCATAAAACCCTGTATCACCCTGTGAAAGAGGGTGCTATCGTAGAAATGTTCGTTGGCCAGCTTCAACATGTTATCACGATGTTCCGGCGTTTCATTGTAAAGCATCAATTTAATCACCCCATATTCGGTTGTGATCTCAATGGTGTGGCGTTTTTCTTTAGGTTTAAAGGAGAACAGCAGTAAAACAGGAATGAGTAGGAAGAGTTTTTTCATAGGTGAAGAGAGATTTCAAAGTGGGGCAAAGTAAAGGAAAAGGGATGGTTTTGCAAGCAGGAAGCTGGTTGCGTGACTGGGAGTTTTACTATGAGCTGCTTCAGGTATACGTTTTCAAGCGGAAATTTCCAGAACATTTACCTTTTTGCCGCTCTTCATTTCTTCTGAAATCACAGATAAGATAGTTTGTTTGAGTACTTCAATCAACTGGTGTTTCACATATTCCCGATGGGTAACGATGCTGATTTCTCGAACCGGTGTGGGAGGTTTAAAGAAACGCAGCCGTTTTTTTTGTGAGCTGCTCAGATTCAAAGTGGCAAGTTCAGGAATAATGGTGATACCAAAGTTTTTCTCCACCAGGTTCTTAAGTGTTTCAATGCTGCCTGCTTCGTAGTGCAGTTTTTCTTCCGGCTCATGTTGTTTTTTTAATTCACACAGGTTCAGAATTTGCGAACGCATGCAATGCCCTTCCTCCAGCAGCCAAAGCCTGTTGATGTCGATATTTTTCGGCAACACATATTGCTTGTTAAAGCCTTGCTCCTTGTCGCTTACGTATAAAAAATATTTTTCGAAGAATAGCACCTGTTCTTTAATGGTTCCGTCATTTAATGGGGTGGAAACAATTCCAGCATCCAATTGTCCTGATTTTAACCTTTGAATAATGGAACCGGTGGTGTGTTCACTAATCACCAATTTTACTTGAGGATATTCAGCAGCAAATTCCTTTAAAAATAGCGGCAGAAGATAGGGAGCAAGTGTTGGAATAATTCCGACTTTTAGTTCCCCGCTCACTTCTCCCTTTTCTTCTTTGATCAGTTCTTTGATCTTTGATGCTTCCGATACTATTCGTCGTGCCTGTGCAATAATCTTTTTACCTACCTCAGTCGGCTGTACAGGTTGCTTGCTCCTGTCAAAAATTTTTACATCAAGCTCCTGCTCCAGTTTATGGATCATCATGCTGAGTGTTGCCTGTGTGATAAAGCATTTTTCCGATGCTCTCAGAAAATGACGCTCTGTGTCAACTGCAATGATGTAATCAAGCTGCTGCAAATTCATGTTGTTAGATGTTATCTATGTAAAGATAGAAAATATCAGTTTGATTGATATTATTAATCAGTTCACTTTTACAGGGTTATAAGCAAAAGCAACTCAACATGGAAACTAAAAAATTAGGTACTGCAAGCGGACGCCCTTACTATGAATACGAGAACTCGATGACGGTGGGATATCGCGGACCCATCTTATTGCAGGATTATCTTTTGCATGAAGACATGGCTCACTTCAACAGGGAACGAATTCCGGAAAGGGTAGTTCATGCAAAAGGTTCCGGAGCATTCGGAACCTTTACTGTTACTGATGATATTACACCATTCACAAAGGCTGCTATCTTTTCTGCAATTGGTAAGCAGACAAGAATGTTTATCCGCTTTTCTACAGTAGGCGGGGAAAAGGGCAGTGCAGACAGTGAGCGTGATCCGCGTGGTTTTGCCATTAAATTTTATACGGAGGATGGGAACTGGGACCTGGTAGGCAATAACACACCGGTTTTTTTTATCAAGGATCCAAAAAAGTTTTCGCATTTCATTCATACACAAAAGCGTGATCCGTACACCAATTGTAAAAGCCCAACGATGATGTGGGATTTCTGGAGCCTTAATCCGGAAAGCCTTCACCAGGTGATGATACTGATGAGTGACCGTGGCACACCGGCATCTTACAGAAACATGCACGGTTTTGGAAGTCATACCTTTTCAATGATCAATAAGAACAATGAAAGGGTGTGGGTGAAGTTTCATTTTAAGACTCAGCAGGGTATTAAAAATTTTGTGAATGATGACGCGGCTGCTATGAAGGGAATTGATCCTGATCACGCACAACGCGACCTGGTGGAGGCAATCGAAAGGAAGGACTTTCCGAAATGGGAGATGAAAATACAAGTGATGACTGAGGAGGAAGCGCGCTATTTTCAATGGAATCCATTTGACCTGACCAAGGTTTGGCCGCACACCGATTTTCCTTTGCGGGATGTGGGTGTGATGGAACTGAATGAAAATCCGCAAAATTATTTTCGCGATGTGGAGCAGGCTGCCTTCGCTCCGGCTCATATCGTGGATGGCATTGGTTATTCACCGGATAAAATGTTACAAGGCCGGTTACTCTCCTATCCTGACGCACACCGATACCGTTTGGGAGTTAACTATGAACACCTGCCAGTAAATAAGTGTCCGTACATGACAGCAAATTATCAGCGCGATGGGCAAATGCAGACTGGAGATAATGGTGGTTCAACTCCCAATTACCGACCCAATAGTTTTGACTCAATTGTTGTTGATGAAAAATACAAAGAGCCACCGATGGAACTGGAATCGAACATTGCAGATTGGTTTGATCGGAATGAAAATGATAAAGATCATTATACGCAGCCCGGATTGCTGTATCGAAAAGCCATGAATGCGCAGGACCGTAAAAACTTAGTGAGTAATATTGTGGGCGCCATGAAAGGCATTAGCGGTGAAAAGAAGGAGGTGATCATCAACAGGCAGTTGTGTCATTTTTTCAGGGCTGATATTCAATTGGGAATGGCGGTAGCTTCAGGGCTCGGAGTTACAATAGATGAAAAGGTAATGGAGCATGTACAATAGTGTTGTTTCACTTTTCTTGAAAATTTATTCAATTAATTGTTCAAATTATAAAGCACCTCAAATGGAAAATAATGCAAGATCAGCGTTCAATCAGCAGTTGGATACGTTGCAGAAGGAAATGTTACCGGCACTTACAGATAACCAGTTGAAAGAAATAGTGATTTTTAAAAAATTGCTGGAGATAGAGAATAAATTAGATAAGCTTATTACGAGGATAGATAAATACAACAGGGAGGATATTTTAAGTCAGTGAAAAGGTTGTAATTTCAATCGTTTGAGTGCAGTGCCAAACGATTTCCTTCACTATCCGTGAACACTGCCATGTAACCGAACTGTAGAGATATCTGCCTTTTGGCGATCACTATTTTTCCTCCAGCAGGTTCCACACGCTCGAGCACTGCTGCTGCATCCGGATTTGCATTCAGATAGACCAAAAGTCCATTAGTACTAGTGGGTATATAAAATGCAGGATGCCACACAACAGCGCCGCCTACACCATTTGCATCAGAAGGCAGCAATCCCATTTTGAAGCTTTCTTCATTTACAATTACCGGCATTTGATAGTCGAATATATGTTCGTAGAATTTCTTTGCACGGTCAAAATCCATGGCAGGAATCTCGAACCAGTTGAGGGCATTCTTCACGGTGAGTAATTTATGGATCGAAAGTAATTATTCTCTCCTACTTTATTTCAGCCAAGGCAATTATTTAATTCACTAACGTGAAGCAAACAGGGATTCGACCACTATTTATGGCAGCAGCTTGCCGCGTGTTGTGCATTTTCAGAAAAGGTCAGGAATTACATATGCAATTCCAAGATTGACGCCACGAAGAATTAGTATTATTACAACTACCATTGCAATATAAGGTATCCACCTGTTTATCTAAATAAGAAATTTATGCGTTGCAAATCTACAGCGCACAGAAAGTATCATCATCATTGGAAATATACCCATCCAAACAAAAACATAAAGAACGTTTTATTGATAGTTGTGCCGGTTAGAATAGCGCCGGTAATCCACAGACCAGTAATCCAATTACGAGCATGCTGGAAGCCGTGGTTTTATGAAATAAAGGAGTTAGTATTTTTTGTTATCTTCCTGGTAAGGGAAGCGCACTCACAAGCAGAAGGATGC
>JBDSEW010000477.1:0-3661 GCA_039919825.1 Chitinophagales bacterium
TGATGTCGGAAAATAAATTTCAAGAAGCGTCGGAAAAATTTCAAGCGGCAAAAATTTTTTTTGAAAAACAAAATAGTACATCCGCCATTGCACAGTGCTTTTTATATCTTGGAAAAATAGCTTCAGCTGCCGGCCATGCAGTTAATGCTGTTGCATTATTTGAGGAGGGACAAAGCATCGCTTCTATGGCGGGTGACAAAAGCCTGTTGACGGTTTTTCTTTCCGGCATCGCGGAAGAAAAATTAAAATCCGGTGCACCCACCGAAGCTATTGCTTTATTGCAGGAAGCCAGAAAAGTTGCCGTGAAAACACAGGAAAAACCTATGTTAGGTGTAATCTCGCAGCAGTTAAGTAAAGGATACGAAGCGACCGGCAACTTAAAAGAAGCATTGCAGGAATATAAAAACTTCATTGTCCTCAAAGAAGAAATCAACTCCGTAGAAACCACTACCCGGCTGCGTAACCTACAGATCAGCACAAAGGTTGAAGTGCTGGAAAAAGAAAATAAGTTACTCGAAGCAGAAAGAATAGCAGCCGTGCATGAACTTACTGCGCAGCTCAACATGCAGGAGATAAAGTCGCTGAATGCAATGATGGAAGGGCAGGAAAAAGAACGGAGGCGGATTGCTGCTGACCTGCATGATCGCATTGGAAGCGCGTTGTCGGCCATTAAGCTCCATCTCACGGGCTTTGCCAATTCATTGGATAACGTTTCCCAAAAAAAAATGGAGTTCGGAAAAGTGGTTTCGATGTTTGACGAGGCGGTGAAAGAAGTACGCCAGGTTTCACACGATCTTGCTTCCGGTGTATTGGTGAAATTCGGATTGGTACCGGCGCTGAGGGACCTGAGTGAAAGCATTCAGAGCGCCAGCAACCTTAGTGTGAAGTTTTTTACCGGTGGGTTTGATGACCGGCTTGATCACAGGACAGAAATATCACTGTACCGCATCACGCAGGAACTTATCAGTAATATATTAAAACATGCACATGCAAAGGAAATCAATATTTATCTTCATCGCCAGGATGATCATTTGTCGCTGATGGTGGAAGATGATGGCATTGGTTTCGATCCGGCGAAAGCATCAGATGGCATTGGCATGAAGAACATACGGTGGAGGGTGAGCCAGTTAAAAGGAAACGTGCTCTATGATTCATTGCCCGGAAAGGGCTGCACCATTACCATAGAAATCCCAACACCAAAACTATGATACGCATCATTATTGCCGACGATCACCAAATGTTTATGGACGGGCTGAAGCTCATCATCAGGGGTTTTAAGAATATTGAAGTAGTGGGAGAAGCCCTCAATGGAAACGATGTGCTGACCCTGCTCGAAACCACACCGGCAGACATCGTAATGCTCGACATCAATATGCCGGGCAAAGATGGCATTGAAACAGCAAAAGACATCCGGAAAAAATTTCCGGGAATAAAGGTGCTCATTGTCTCCATGCACAAGCAGAAAGAATTCATTACGCGGTTGGTGGCCGCGGGTGTGTCAGGATACATCCTTAAAAATACTGGTGCCAAAGAATTACACGATGCCATCATGGTAATCAATGAAGGCGGGGAATTTTTCGGAGAAGAGATCACCAAAGAAATCCTGCACAGCATGCGCAACAGGGATTCAATGCCCGAGGCTCCGCAATTCAGCAAGCGCGAGGTGGATGTGCTGAGACTGCTGAATGAAGAACTCACCACACAGGAAATTGCTGATAAACTATTTATAAGCTTTCATACCGTAGAATCGCACCGCAAAAATATGCTGATGAAAGCAGGTGTGAAAAATACAGCGGGATTGATCAGGTATGGGATGAATATGGGGTTGATTTGATGAAGTATGAGGTAACAGGTATCAGGTATCAGCTATCAGGTATGAGGTATGAGCTATTATAAGCCATCTCAAAATTGGTGCGTCATGCTGAATTTATTTCAGCATCTGCCAAATTCTCCCGAGATTCCGAAACAAGTTCGGAATGACCCTTCTCTTTTGCCTTTTTTAGAAGGATTATAGGCATGAACTATTGTGATACTTTCTGTTATGTTTTCCTGATAACTTTTGCCTGGTAAATTAATACAGGGAGAAAATCAGTAGCTGAATTCAGGGAGTTATCTTTTCCCGGAATTCCGTGATGCGCATGTCAGCACGTTACCCCAACTTTATCGTATTGAATTATTGATGGATTGTGGAATTGAATGTAAACGGCTTTAACCTGAAAATATGCATCATCCACTAAATCAATTAAAAATATGTCATATATTGTTATTCAATTGTAGTATTAGTCAGAGTTAACTTCTTTATCAATTACTCACGCTTTCCAAAATCAGTTAAAAATGAAAAAGCTTTATTCCTTTATCGTGCTGGTATCATTGACAGGAATCAATGCATGGGCACAAACTAATCAACCTGCACGGACTCCCCAGGTCAAAGCTAAGCTTGGATTAGTCAAGCCTTTCTTACCCGGCCCTTTTCAGCTTACTGAAGCGTGCGACACATTTAATAATTTTTGCCCAGATGACGAATTGGTTTTATATATGACAGCTGGCGGTTATGTTGGTGGTCAAAATGAATATGGAGATATTTCCAAAGCGGATATTTTTAAACTTCCCGGCACTGCCATTCAGGGGTTATTACTTTTTTTTGGAGCTGGGAGTGCAGCGAATAGTGTTGATCAGTTCAAAGTTCGGATTTGGGACAACGATGGCAGTTTCGCAGATGGCTCAACCGGTGGACCAGGCACCGTATTAGCAGAAACACTTGTTAAATACATTGATGTTGAAAGTGACGTAGCGAACGGAGACATGACTTATGTTGAATTCAATCCTCTTGTTGCAATGCCAGCCGACAGCACTTTCTATGCAGGTATTAACTTTGGTTACAATGCTGGTGACACCATTGGCTTAAATACAACTCTGGACAGGTCAGGGCTTTCCTGCGAAGGTATGATCACTGCTGTTGAAGAATGGGATCCAAATTATTATGACGGCGGATGGTATACCTATGCATCATGGGGATTCAGTGGTGTTAGTAACGCTATATATCCTATTACCTGCGAGGGTGGATGTAATATACCCGGAGGCCTTGTTACAAAAGACATCACTGCAACTTCTGTAAAATTTAAATGGGATCCCTTTTCCGGAGCCACATCTTATAGATTACGCTACAAAGAAGCCACCACCGGATCGTGGACATTGCTTGCACCTACAGGTCATACTAAAACTGTTGAAAATCTTTTGGCTAACACCAAATATGTATGGCAGGTTCGAAGTGTTTGCGGTACTGATCCCAAGATCACTTCGGACTGGTCAGCAAAACAGTTTTTTACTGCTGCTCCATTTAAGCTTTCAGATGAAGATGAAGCATCCTGTATCGAAGTCTATCCCAATCCCGTATCAAATACAGCTACCATTTCTCTTTCCTTAATAAAAGGTACTCATACAGTAGTTGAACTGTTTGATTTAACAGGAAGAGGATTGCAAACCCTTCTTGATAAAAATCTTGCTGCAGGAAATCATGAAGTGATCTTTAACCGCAGGCAATTGAGTCCGGGCCTTTACTTGTTGCAAGTGAAGATGGGCGACCAACTGGATGTTAAGAAATTGGTGGTGGAGTAAGGCATTGCCTTCGATGATTTTTATGCTAGCTTAACAGACATAATTT
>JBDSEW010000001.1:0-9196 GCA_039919825.1 Chitinophagales bacterium
ACCGGAGGATTAAGCCTGAAGCCCACTTCTAATTCTATGGATTATATGAAGTGTGATATGGCGGGTGCTGCAACCATGCTGGGTGCTATTTACTGCGCTGCAAAAACAAAGTTACCCCTTCACCTGATTGGGTTGATACCGGCCACGGATAACCGCCCGGGATTTAATGCTTTTGCACCAGGCGACATTATTACCATGCATAACGGAATGACTGTAGAAATGCTCAACTCCGATGCGGAAGGCAGAATGATTTTGGGGGACGCACTGAGTTTTGCGAGACAATACAAACCTGAACTGGTTATAGATGCAGCAACACTTACAGGTGCGGCACACCGCGCCGTTGGTGACCATGCGATTGCTTATATGGGAACCGCTTCAGACGAGGTAAAGGATGAACTTGAGTCATCAGGTTTTGAAGTACATGAGCGGCTGGTTGAATTTCCACTCTGGGAAGAATATGGGGAGATGCTGAAAAGTGATATTGCTGATATAAAGAATGTAGGGGGCGCGATGGCTGGTGCTATTACGGCTGGAAAATTCCTGGAGAAATTCACTGATTATCCCTGGATTCATCTGGATATTGCCGGTGTTGCATTCTTCAGCACGTCTATGGGTTACAAAGGAAAGAATGGCTCAGCATTCGGGTTAAGGTTATTGTATAATTTTCTTCAAAAAAGAGCTACACATGAGTGAAGGTAAGCGATACCTGATCGGAATCAGCCAGGGAGACATCAACGGGATTGGAGTAGAGGTAATCATAAAAACCTTTCTTGATAACAGGGTAATGGAACATTGCACACCTATTCTGTATGGGTCATCAAAAGTCATATCTTATCACAGAAAGGTGCTCAACCTTGGTCAGTTCAATTTCGCGCAATCGCGGTCTATTGACAAAATTCAGTGGAACACTTTTAATATCATTAATTGCTGGGAAGAAGATCCGCCAGTTCAGCTTGGTCAAAACAACGAGACCGGTGGGAAATATGCACTTCTTTCATTACAGGCAGCGGCAGCAGATTTAAAAGCAGGAAGAATTGATGCACTTGTAACTGCACCCATCAACAAGAGCAATATTCACAGTGAGGCATTCCCTTTCAAGGGGCACACCAGTTTTCTCGCCGAACAGGCAGGGGTTAGCGACCACCTGATGATGATGTGTGGTGGCGATTTGAGGATAGGCTTGGTTACCGAACACATTGCAGTAGCGGAAATATCACAGTCTATTAGTAAAGAGTTGATACTGAAGAAACTTGAAATTCTCAGGAACTCATTGATAAAAGACTTTGGAATTGACAAACCTAAAATAGCCGTACTGGGATTAAACCCTCATGCTGGTGACGATGGCTTGATAGGAAGGGAAGAAATTGACGAGATAAAGCCAGCAATTGCTGAAGCAAAAAGCAAGAATACAATGGTGATGGGTCCCTATCCTTCTGATGGATTGTTTGGCTCCGGCAACTATTCAAAGTTTGACGGAATTTTGGCTATGTACCACGATCAGGGATTGGTTCCCTTTAAAGCATTGTGTTTTGATAAAGGGGTAAACTTCACTGCAGGCCTTCCTTTTGTGAGAACCTCGCCAGATCATGGAACCGGTTTCGATATTGCAGGGAAAAATGTTGCTTTGGAAGATTCATTCCGCGAAGCTGTTTATCTCGCCCTCGATATTTTAAGGAAACGGGATCTCAATAAGGAACTTACTTCCAATCCCCTGAAAAAGGTAGAACTGGCGAAAGAGACGCATTAGATTATATTTCAGATTAAGCCAGGAAGCAATTACAGGAGTTCCTTAATACCATATGCCCATTTTAGAAATTGGGGCATTGCCTTGGCCCACGTTTTTTGATTGTGATGTCCTCCTTTAATCTCGACATACTCTATATCCTTAAATGGACGGTATCCTTTTTTTGTCAGCTCAACAATCATATCGATGGTATCATCTATAGCATCAATAACACCGTTGTTATTGCGATCGGCCCGTTCGTCCTGTGTTCCGGCTTCAAACCAAAACCTCAGACCTGGCTTAAACTCATCGTCCATTACCTGTGCATGCGCAATGCGGTCGCGGTCGTCAAGGTAACCTCCGGAATACGATTTACTTCTCCACCAGAACGATCCTGAAAAAACACCGATTTTCTTAAATATTTCCGGATGATTCCATCCGATATCAAATGCAGAAAGACCTCCCAGAGAATACCCTGCGATAGCATTGTCATCATGAAAGATATCCACACGATACGATGCTTTTATCAGCGGCAGCAATTCTTCTAAAAGAAAACCGGTATATAGATCTGCTTTATTGCCTCTTTTCCGGTAATCAGACTGAGCTGCTACGCCGTATTCCTGCATACGGTCCCCCGCATGAATGGCAATTACCAGTACTTCCCGTATTTCGTTAGAGCGGGTCAAACGGGTAAGGGTACTTTTAATTCTAACGGCTTCACTATCCTGTCCGTCATTAATTACCAGGATGGGGTATTTCCTTCTCGAAGAATAGTAAGAGGGTGGAATGAAAACATCCACCACTACCATGCGCTTCAGGAGCGGTGAGTAGATATCGGGCAACCGTTCCACCCTGTAGGGTGAGAAGATATTTTTTCCTCTTAGCAGCACATGTTCAATTTCAGGCGCAAGTATAAAGATTCTTTCAGGGAAAAATGAAGTTCGGTTTCCACAATGTCTTAATTCATGCGATGCATTTGTCATCTTTAGCTGCTCCTTCAGCCCTGTTCAGCCATATAGGCACCCTATTATTATATTCCACCCCAATTACTTACTTTTGCCGTCCATCTTTAAAAATAAGACAGGTTAGTGATGGGTCCGTTGAGGCAATACGAGATCGCTTTTGTGGGATTAAAGGAGGGTATTCACCACTTTACTTTCCCGATTGACGACCATTTTTTCCTGTTGTTTGAGGATTCGATGGTGAAGGAAGGAAAGCTGGAAGTTACGCTGGATTTTGACAAGGGCATTTCTTTTTTCCTGCTCAAGTTTGCGATCACTGGTTGGGTAAATCTTCCCTGCGACAGGTGTTCAGCTGAGCTCAGGTTTCCGATTGATGAAGATTATCACATTGTAGTGAAATTTGACCCGCATTCAGATGCAGAAAAAGATGATTCCATGGCGGATGTCGTTTACATCAGTCGTTCAGAATCTCACTTGGATGTTTCACAGTTGATTTACGAATTCATTAACCTGAGTATCCCGTTAAACAGGGTGAATTGCGACAATTTAAAAGAAGAAAAACCCTGTAACCAGGACATACTGAAAAGACTGACCCCGCAAAAAGTTAAAAAGCAAGCTGCAAAAGACCCCCGCTGGGACAATTTATCAAAAATTAAATTCAACTAAACATGCCAAATCCGAAACGACGCCATTCCAGTACGCGCAGAGACAAACGCAGAACCCACGATAAGGCCGAACTTCCTACTATCAGTGTTGACCCAACCACCGGTGCTCATCACCCCCGCCACCGTGCCCACTATTATGAGGGCGAACTTTATTACAAGGGGAAAAAGATTCTTTCTAAAGGTGAATGAACAATTTATCGGTTGTCCGATTCGTCAACTGATTTCCAGCTTTTACAGCTCTGGAAATTGGACTGGTTGGCCATTGATAATTAAGCTCAGCAACAGCAAATGAAAATTGGAATAGATGCTATGGGTGGTGATTTTGCGCCACTCGAATGTATCAAAGGTGCTTTACGTGCAAGTGCAGAATTGGGAAGCGAGGTACGCCTGGTGCTTTTTGGTGATGAACCTGTTCTAAAAACCATCATTTTGCAGGAAGGAGGATCTCCTGATACTTTTACGATCATTCACACTCCTGAAGTAATAGGCATGGCTGAATCACCTACCAGAGCGCTTACCCAAAAACCCAATTCAAGCATTGCCGTAGGATTTCATTACCTTAAAAAAGGAAAGATCGATGCATTTGCCAGTGCGGGCAATACAGGCGCTATGCTTGTGGGAGCAATGTATTCCGTGAAAACAATTGAAGGCGTCATCAGGCCGGCCATCTCTACCCTTCTTCCGCACAGTGATGAGCGGCTTGGATTTCTGCTTGATGTGGGGGCAAATGCTGATTGCAAGCCCGAGATGCTGCTTCAGTTTGGCATCATGGGATCGCTGTATGCCAAGCATCTTTATAAAGTGGAAGATCCTAAAGTTGCATTACTGAGCATTGGAGAGGAAGAAGGAAAAGGTAATTTACTGGTGAAGGATGCCTACCCTCTTTTCCAGGAGTGCGACAAGATTAACTTTATAGGAAATGTAGAAGGCCGTGATATTTTCGGTGATACTGCTGATGTAATAGTAACCGATGGTTTTACAGGAAACATTGTGCTGAAATTCGGAGAATCTATTTATGATATGATTAAAAAGCAGGGGATCCGCGATGCTTACTGGGACAGGTTCAATTACGAAAACTATGGGGGCAGTGCAATTCTTGGTGCCAATGCACCTGTAGTAGTGGCTCATGGAATTTCCAACGATACTGCTTTTCACAATATGATCTTACTGACGAAAGAAATGATTGAAAGCCGTATTGTGGAAATCTTCAAAGAATCTTTTATCAATCACCACGCTGAATAGTGAACCAGGCACCTTTTTACAAGTTGACTGATCATTAAAAATCCCTTCACTAAAACTTCACATCATGGCAAAAATAACTGCTGCCATTACCGGTGTTCAGGGTTTCGTTCCTGAATATGTGCTGAACAATGCTGAGCTGGCTTCAATGGTGGATACCACTGATGAGTGGATTACCAGCAGAACAGGGATAAAAGAAAGAAGAATACTAAAGGGTGAAGGCAAAGGTACTTCTGTAATGGCCTCTGCAGCGGTTCAGGGACTTTTAAAAAAAACAAATACCAATCCCGACAGCATAGAATTACTGATCTGTGCAACCACTACACCCGATATGCAATTTCCTGCCACAGCCAATATCATTTGTGATGTAGTTGGCCTGAAGCATGCCTGGGGATTCGATTTGCAGGCGGCCTGTTCCGGATTTTTGTACGCTTTAACAACAGCAGCCAGGATGATTGAATCAGGAGCCATCAGAAGGGCCATTGTGGTGGGTGCTGATAAAATGTCGTCGATAATAGATTACACCGACAGAACAACCTGTGTAATTTTTGGAGATGGAAGCGGTGCAGTTTTGCTGGAACCCAATACACATGGTTTAGGCATTCTTGATTGCATAATGTATTCAGACGGAGCAGGGCGTGTTCATTTGCATCAAAAGGCAGGAGGATCAGCCAGACCTGCATCTAAAGAAACGGTGGACCAGCGACTTCACTATGTGTACCAGGAAGGGCAGGCAGTCTATAAGTTTGCAGTATCAAGAATGGCAGATGTCGGTTATGAAATCATGACAAAAAATGGACTGACAGCAGATGATATCGCCTGGCTGGTTCCGCACCAGGCAAATAAAAGAATTATTGACGCCACTGCAGCAAAAATGGGATTGCCTGAAAGCAAGGTAATGATCAATATTCAGAAATACGGCAACACTACAAATGGTACCATTCCACTTTGTTTATGGGAGTGGGAAAAACAATTGCACAAGGGCGACAATCTTGTATTGGCCGCTTTTGGTGGTGGTTTTACATGGGGAGCGGTGTACATGAAGTGGGCGTATGATTCAAAGTGATACGGGAAGAAACAATCAGGAATCATGGTGAAGACTTAAGACGCACGAATGAATACTAGGAAGACTCAAACATATTGTAAACGACTAACTACTAAGCACTAATTATGGCAACTACGCAGGATATTAAAAAGGGATTAACGATTGATTATAAGAACGACTTGTATACCATCGTTGATTTTCAGCATGTGAAACCGGGAAAAGGCGGAGCATTTATCCGAACTAAACTGAAAAGTGTTACCAGTGGGAAAGTGATTGATCAAACCTGGAATTCAGGAGAGACGATCAATCCTGTTCGGGTGGAACGAAAGAAATACCAGTTTCTCTATAAAGACGACAGCGGCTACAACTTTATGGACCAAAACACCTTTGAGCAGGTAACACTTGATGAAGAAATGGTGACTGGTCATGAATTCATCAAAGAAGGACAGGAAGTAGAAATCTCTTTCCATTCCGAAACCGACAAACCCCTCTCCTGCGAATTACCTGCATTCGTAGTGTTGGAAATAACTTATTCTGAACCTGGCGTAAAAGGCGATACAGCCAATAACCCTTTGAAGAGAGCAACCGTTGAAACAGGAGCGGAAATTCATGTGCCCTTGTTTGTAGAAACGGGAACAAAAGTAAAGATTGATACCCGAACCGGAGAATATGTTGAAAGGGTGAAAGGGTAATCGATCAGCCATAAAAAAAGTCCCGTTACTGCAAGCGTAATGGGACATTTTTTAACCTTTTTTATTTATCGCAGTAGTAAGGATCCTGAACCATAGTCAAAAATAATATTGAATTGATTCAATGCATCCGGCCCAATAACTGCCGTTGCTATCAGGTTAGCATCTATTATGATTTGGGGATTTTTGACGGTACGCCCCGCAATTTTCACATTGTCAGGTATAAATACATTTTTACCGTTGGCACTTCCAAAAAACTGTCCTGCTGTTTGTTCAGTTACCACCATTCCGGATACGGAAGGATCAAAAATGAAATTGATTGGGTTGTTGTTCACCGTAGCCGGTATCAAATATAACCCATGATCGTCCTTTTGAAGGGGAGTAACTGAACTGGAGGTGTTTTTATAAAGTGCTTTCACTGATTCCATGGTCTTAGGTACCTCCAGGTTTGCAGAATCAAGAGTCATGTGTTTATTATAGTAGTATAATGAAGCTCCATAATTTTCATTCAATGCGTTAATGTCTCCCAGGTACTTATAGGATTCTATTAATTCCTTTTTATACTTAACCGTATCCACCAATGCTTTCTCAATCACCTGCTGATAATAAGGTGCAGCAAGACCTTTAACAGAATCAGGATTGTCAAGGTTAGTCATTACTCTCGCTCGCCAGAAGTAGCTGATCGGCCATTGCTTATTCATTTCTGACATGCTTGCAAATGCCGTATCAGCCTCCATAAAATCCTTCGCAAAATAGGCAGACTTTCCCACGTTAAAATAATCCTGCAGGGTCGCATCTTTTTTGGAGGCATCTACCTTTTTTTGATATGCTTCCGAGGCTTCATGGTATTTTTTCTCTTGAAAGTAGATCGCACCTATATCATTGTAAAAAGGAAAGTTGGTTGAATCCAGTTCAATTGCCTCCTGGTAATTAAGTATAGCCAAAGAATCCTGACCAGACTTTGAGAGCAGCTTTGCATAGTATTCGTAATCGGATGGTAGAATGCGTGCTGAATCTACTTTTTTGAAATAAGTGTTTATTTGTTCCAATCCGGTTTCATAATTACCTGACTCATAGTTAGAATACGCTGACAGTCGATACATCACAGGAATATCAATCTTAGCACGTAGCGCATCAAGAATTGATAGAGAGCCCTGGTAATCCTTGGTCAGAAACAGGTATTGAGCGTACCTGAATTGGGTATAATCATCTTTATCAGCGAGGTCAAGGTACTTCTGATATGCTTCCTTCGCCTTATCAAATTGCCCTGTATAGAAATACAATTCTGCCATTTCCCGATAAGCAGGTGGGAAATTCTGATCGGCCTGCAATGCTTTCTGGAAAGAAGCAAGAGATTGATTATAGTTACGTGCAAGCCTCCAGATTACGCCGGTATGTGTTAGCGCCTTTGCAAAGGAAGGATTCAATTCTGCAGCCCTTTCATAGGCGGAAACCGCTTCACCACCTTTTCTCTGCCCTTCATAAGCAAGTCCGAGCTGCCAGTAAACATCAGCTGATTTGTTGTTGTAAGTGATTGCTTTATTCAATTGGTTAACAGCTTCCTGGTAGTTAGGATGCAAACCGCTTGCATATGCATCAGCCAGCAGAACATACTGCAAAATATCTTTGGGTGAAGTAAATTCCTGCGCTTTGTCAAAATTTTCCTTGGCTTTTTGGAGGTTATTCTGATCGAGAAAGGTTCGTCCTAAGCCAATATAATTATAAATGGATTTAGGATCTGCAGTAATTCCTGCGCTATAAGCAATGCGAGCTGAGTCCAATTGTGCGAGTGAATTATGGGCTTCTCCGAGATAATAATAATTACGCCCATCAACCGGATTCTGCCGGATCAATTGATTGAATATTCGTTTTGCCGTGGCAAAATTTTCATAATCAATGGACTTTATTCCATCTTCTGTGCTTTGTGCAAAGGAGCCAAGAGAACTGGCTAACCCCAGCATGATCATTACACTACTTTTCATGTTACCGATCTATTTTAAACTATTATTAAACTAAAACTGATCTTTCAACTCAATAATCCTTACTGCCCTGTCTATTGGCATCAATCCAGCGCGTTGTACTATGCGCTGCCCCTCGTCAGATGCAACGTACGTTGCAAACCCTGTGCCTAGCCCTGAATGCTTTTCCTGGCTAACGATAAACAATTCACGCAGAAACGGATAATGCATCGAATAAATAAATTCCTTTGAAGGTACATAAAAGATATCTGGCTCCTCTTTGGCAGAAACAGCGGCAACCCTGATTCGTCTTAAAAACCGGCCTGATGTAGAATCATCTTTGTCGCTTATCCAACTCACCCCAATTATCCCAATGGATGCAGGGTCCTTTTCTACATATTCTATTACGGCAGGATTAGAATCTACTGCGAAAGCATTATGGGTAAGTTGGAGGTTGTTTTGCAACAATTTCTCGCTGAGGAATCGCACGGTGCTGGATTGCTGATTGTCGAATACCACAGAAATCTTCCCCAGTCGAGAGTTGGGATTGATTTCTTTCCAGGAAGTAATTTTCCCACTGATAATTTCTGCTATTTGGTTGTATTCAAAGTTTGAATCGGAGTTTTCAGTATTTATTACAAACGCTATTGCGTCAATGGCAATTTTTATTTCATGAGGGGGTAACCCCAATTGTTCAAAATATTTCTTTTCGTCGTTATAAAGTCTCCGGGAGATAACCATTAACCGAAGATCTGCATTACCAAAAAATGATGAAGCCACTTTCATTTCCGGCAAAAATTCAACATTAATTTTAGCTTCCTTGTAAATACTTGAGAAGGTAGCTATTTCATTGCGCAACAAAGGTGCAAATGATTCATCAGCAACAATTGCTATGCACCCCGTCTCAGGGGTATC
>JBDSEW010000009.1:0-9889 GCA_039919825.1 Chitinophagales bacterium
AAATGAAACACTCACTTGTCAATATAACGGGGAAGATCTTGAGATTGCCTTCAATGCTAAATTCGTGATTGATATGATTGCTTCGATGAATGAGGAAGAAGTGGAATTCGAGTTTTCTACTCCTTCCCGTGCCTGCATCATGACTCCCTTGAATAAGAAAGATAATGAAGACCTTTTGATGCTGGTAATGCCCATCATGATCAATACCTGAAAATCAATCAGACCATTCTTAAAATGGAAAGCCCTGCATCAGTTGCAGGGCTTTCTATTTTAAGTTAACTGCCCGGTTGTTCTTCCTTTTTATCTGCTTCTTTTTCCTCTTCCACTTTTTCCGCTTCAGATTCCACCTCCTCCACCTTTTCTTCCTCCGCCGGAATTGAATCGTGTTGTTTGAGCAAATGGTACCACTTTACCATTTTCTTCATATCACTTACATGTACCTTTTCTTCATCGTAATCAGGTACAATTTTCTTAAAGTAGCCCTTCAAGGCTGCAGGATCTGATTTTGCTTCTGGCAAAGGAAGCGCAGTTTCCTGCTTTTTCATTTCAGCCAGCACATTTCTTAAACTGGTAGTTTCTTCCTGGTTGAGGTAAACCGAAATATTATCCAGTGAAGAAATGCCATGAATCCGCGAAGAGACGAATTGCGTTTTCCCGTCTTCCATCGATTTAACTACAATGCCATTGGCCTTAGTGGAAACCAATGAAAATAAGCCCGGAAGGCCACTAATGGACATAATGTCTTTAAACTCCATGAAGTATTGATTTTAAGTGGGCAAAAGTAGGTATAAAACGCCTTCATACCATTGAAATTATAAATGGGTGCATGACAAATCTTTTTTTTGTGGTCGGCGAGACGCCGACCAAGGACAGTACCTTTCCTTTGACTGACAGTACATGGTTGGCCTCCTGCCAACCATTGCTCGAGAAAACTGAATGATTTGTCGTACACCCTTATAAAGGAATTGATTTTGTAAATAAGGAGATTGGGTTATCTTTGCGTCCTCAAAAAATTAAAAGAAGTTCAATGGCCAATACCAAAAATGCTAAGAAAGCCGATCGCCAGGCAAAGAAAAGAAGGGAACACAACCGCTATTTCGGAAAAACGACCCGTAATGCTGTAAGAGATATGCGTGCAGTGGATAATAAGGAAGAGGCCAATAAATTGCTTCCTGAAACAGTAGCCATGATCGATAAATTGGCAAAACGCAATATTATACATAAGAAGAAAGCCGATAACCTAAAATCTGGATTGATGAAGAAGGTGAATGGACTGAAATAAACCTTGTTTTCGTAACATGCAGAGGTGTAGTTGAAAAGCTGCACCTCTGTTGTTTTTTAGAGGTGCCTACCAGGAATATTTTGTAGTTGTACGATAATATTCGGATTCTGCAAAGCCTGCTAAGCACCCAAAGAAAATTTTGAAGCCAGCATACAATAGCCTGGTCATCTTCAACTTGTTTTCCAAAGTATCCTTTGGGAAGGATCTGTTCTTAACTATAGAGAGCTGCTGCCCACAGGATCTTTCGGAAAATAAATTCAGCATGATGGCCTTAGAACAAGGGTGCATAACAAATTGTCGCATTGATGGTTGGAAATAGAGTAAAATTATAGCTGTCATCCCGTCCCGGGAAATTCGGGATCGGGATCTCCCAATTTGGCAGAGATGCTGAAATAAATTCGGCATGACGGTTCCATTTAGCGACAATTTGGTAAGCACCCTCAGAACAGCAGTTTGAGATAACTTCCAGATTATTTGCTATCTTTTCGCTTATTATATATCCTATATTTTTATGACAACAGATGAATTTAATACTCCCAAAATCTATCCCGAGCCCACAGGAATAAAGAGTTGGGCAGAAGAAGACCGGCCCCGCGAAAAGTTAATGCTGAAAGGAAAACATACGCTCACTGAATCTGAGCTTATTGCCATCCTCTTGCGCACCGGAAGCGCCAGGCAAACTGCGGTAGACATTTCCATGGACCTGCTCAAACGCACCAATAATGACTTGAATGCATTAGGTAAACTTACCGTCAGGGATATTCTGGCACTTGGCATTCACGGCATTGGAGAAACGAAGGCCATAACTATTGTTGCAGCACTGGAACTGGGTAGGCGCAGACAACTATCGGCGGTAAAAGAAAAAGATACAATTACCTGCAGCCGGGATGCATTTGATATACTTTATCCCAGGATGTCCGATTTCCGGTACGAAGAGTTTTGGATCATCCTGCTTAACCGTTCCAACAAAGTGATGGGAACAGAGCGCATTAGTGAAGGAGGGCTGACAGGAACAATAGCAGATCCCCGAAGAATCTTCAATGTCGCTATCAGGGCAGATGCAACAGCTGTACTGCTTTGCCACAATCATCCATCAGGTAACATTCAACCAAGCAACCAGGATATCGAGCTGACTAAAAAATTACGGGAAGCAGGAAAGCTTTTGGATATCTCCGTATTCGACCATTTAATTATTGGAGATGGGAGGTATTATAGTTTTGCGGATGAAGGGATGATTTGATGTGCCGGTTTATAGATGTGCCGATGAGTTAATGTGTCTATAAAATGATTTGCAATTCATTCACCATTGACGATTCACCAATTGAAAATTGAATATTCAATATTCAATATTCAATATTGACCCTTCACCATCACTTAAGAATTGACCGCGAAATCACAATACGTTGCACCTCACTCGTTCCTTCATAAATCTGCGTGATCTTGGCATCGCGCATCAGCCTTTCAACATGGTATTCTTTCACATAACCGTATCCACCATGTATCTGCACTGCTTCAACAGTAGTTTTCATAGCAACTTCTGAAGCAAATACTTTGGCAATGGATCCTGATAAGGTATAATCCAGATGCTGGTCTTTTTCCCAGGCTGCTTTCATGATTAACAGGCGGGCAGCTTCAATTTCCGTCGCCATATCTGCAAGCTTAAACTGAATAGCCTGGTGTTGAGAAATTTCTTTGCCGAAAGCTTTTCGTTGTTTTGAATAGGCCAGGGCAAGTTCATAAGCTCCGGAAGCGATGCCAAGTGCCTGGGACGCGATGCCAATACGTCCACCAGCCAATGTTTTCATGGCAAACTTAAAACCAAAGCCATCTTCACTGATCCTGTTTTCTTTGGGAACAATCACATCCTGAAACATGATCGAATGCGTGTCGCTGCCACGAATGCCGAGTTTATTTTCTTTCGCTCCCACAGAAACTCCTTTCCAGGCCTTTTCAACAATAAAAACATTAATGCCACGACTTCCTTTCGCCACATCTGTTTGAGCAATCACTAAATAAACAGAGGCGGTATTTCCGTTAGTGATCCAGTTCTTTGTACCATTCATTACATAATGATCACCATTATCGATAGCCTTTGTGCGCTGTGAGGTAGCATCACTGCCGGCCTCGGGTTCTGACAGGCAGAAGGCACCCAGGTAAAGTTCACCGTCTTTAATTCCCCGTGCAAGCGGCGAAAGATATTTCTGTTTTTGAGCTTCTGATGCATAGGTTTCCAGCCCCCAGCACACCAATGAATTGTTTACTGACATACATACTGAAGCAGAAGCATCCACCTTGGATATTTCTTCCATGGCGGTAACATAAGATATAGTATCCAACCCGCTGCCACCATAATCTGTGGATACCATCATACCCATAAAACCCAGTTCCGCCAGCTTTTTCACCTGATCCACAGGAAATTTTTGCTTCTCATCACGCTCAATAACACCTGGCAGCAGTTCCTGCTGTGCAAAATCACGGGCTGCCTTCTGAATCATCAGGTGCTCTTCAGTCAGTTGGAAATTCATTGTGTTATAATTTTTTGAGGTGGTCAAAAATAGAAATCTTTCGTTAAAGGATAGGTGATTTCGACAAAGTTGAATGGATCTTTCCTTAATGTGCTGAGGAGAATTTTACGTTAACAATTTGGCGTTTTAATCCTTCAATCGTGTACAACAAACTAACTTTGTTCCTCTAAACCAACCGCCAATGAAAACCACTTATCCAAGATGGATCCGCCTGATCGTCAATTATTTTTTCCGCGGATTGATTTTCGTATCACCAATCTTTATCACTGTTTATACCATTGTTTTACTTATTAAATGGCTGGATGGCCTCATTCCCGGCCTTTATCCCGGGTTGAGCCTGGTAATTATTCTTTCCACGGTAACCGCCGTAGGATTGCTTTCTTCTATTTTTCTTTTTAATCCCGTAATGAGCTTTATTGAAAGTGTTTTTTCGAGAGCTCCTTTTGCAAAGGTTATTTACACTTCCATAAAAGATTTGTTTACTGCCTTTGCCGGAAATAAGAAAACATTTACGCAACCGGTGATGGTTACTTTGTTTAAGGATGCAGGTATTCAAAAGCTTGGATTCATCACCAAAGAGGATTTGTCTGAAATCGGAATCAGCGGATTATCTGCAGTATATTTTCCGCACTCCTATAATTTTTCAGGAAACCTGTATCTTGTTCCTAAAGAAAACATAACCGTTTTGTATTCATTTGAAGCAACGGATGCATTGAAGTTTATTGTTTCCGGTGGTGTAACAGTTATTGAAAGCGGGAAGAAGGGAGTGGGCAAGGAAATTAATACATGAAGAATCGGTATGCATATTATAATTTAGTTGGAGCAGGCAAATTAGATGATCTTGTTTTCTGAACCTAAATATAGATTGACTTGAAGAAGGTAACCCTGATATCAATATTCCTGTTTTTGGTTTTGGCAACCATTACCACCACGGTCTTTTCGTGGGGATTCTGGGGTCATAAACGCATTAACAGGATAGCTGTATTCACCTTGCCTCCTCAAATGCTTTCCCTTTATAAATCGAATATTGAATACCTCACTGATCATGCTATTGATCCGGATAAAAGACGTTACAGTAATCCTGATGAAGCACCCCGGCATTACATTGATCTCGACAGGTATGGAACTTATCCGTACGACAGTCTGCCGCATCGCTGGGATGCTGCTATAGCGAAGTACACCGAAGATTCGATAAAGGCGCATGGAATTGTTCCATGGTATATTCCACTGATGCTGTTTCGCCTTACAGATGCCTTTAAAGAAAAAGATAAATACAGGATCCTGCATTATTCTGCCGACATCGGACATTACATAGCCGATGCACATGTTCCTTTACATTGTACTCACAATTACAACGGACAGCTCACAAACCAAACTGGTATTCATGGATTTTGGGAATCACGGATTCCTGAATTATTCGGCAATGACTATGATTTTTTTATCGGAAAAGCTGAATACATTTCACATCCTTCAGAGTATATGTGGAACGTAGTATTAAAAAGCAGTACCGAAGTGGATTCTGTTTTATCAATGGAAAAGGAATTGTCGGCACAGTTTAATGCAGATACCAAATATGCATTCGAACAAAGAGGGGAGACCACCGTTCGTGCCTATTCAAAAGAATTTTCAGCAGCGTATCAGCGGAAGTTAAATGATATGCAGGAGCGAAAAATGAGAGCAGCAATTATTGCTGTAGGAAGTTTTTGGTACACAGCATGGGTAAATGCGGGGAAACCGGATTTGAGCGATTTGAAGGATGGCACTGTTTCACCAGATGACCAGCAGGAGTTGGAAGCGATGGATAAGGCATGGCGTGATGGAAAGATTTATGGAAGGGAACATGGTGAGTAATGAGTAGCGAGTTGCGAGTAGTGAGTAGTGAGTAATGAGTAATGAGTAGCTTGACTTGTTCAACTAAAAGTAATTTTTCTAACTCATAGAACAATAGGGAACGTATGAAAAAGCTCTTCTTACCTCTTCTTTCAATGTTTACGTACATACATTTTGTTTCCGCGCAGGAATCTTCACCTGCCGCAGTTGCTCCTGTTGAGAAGATACGGATTGATGTTCAGGAATCGAAAGAGAAAATGAGCCTTGGTGTAAATAATTGCCTGAAGGTTTATATTCCTGAGGCAACCAAGGAAGATGTAGATCGTGATTTGCTGAAATACATGAAGAACTATAATTCGAAAGGAGACTCAAAAAAAAGTGAGTATTTCTATGATAATGCAGAGATCAAGGCATTCGGAAATAACCTGGTGGATGTGTACGCCCAGACGGAACAAAAAGCAGGTGGAGTTGAGCTGAAAGTTTTTTTTGATTTGGGAGGAGCATTTCTGAATTCTTCAAACGATCCTGATAAATACAAAGCTGCTGAAGAGGTGATCGGGAAGTTTGCGCGCGACGAATCAGTTGCAACCGTCGGTATTCAAATTGCTGCAGCGCAAAAACAACTGGATGTAAGGATAAAAGAGTATGATAACCTCGTTCGGCAGGATTCAGTGCTCTCCAAAAAAATTCGTGACTCGCAGGCAATAATAAAACAGGCTGAAACAGACCAGAAAACAGTAAGGGTAAGCCAGGATACCAAAAAGAAGGAAATGGAAATCCAGCAGCAACAGATGGAAGGACTGAAATCCAAACAGGCAGGAATTGAATAAATGCTGAAGGGAAATTTTATTTTTTTAGGCTAACTCACAACACCATTTTTGTTTCAATGGATATCGGATTAACCAGGATTTGATGTGAAGGGCATTTGTCTGCGATTACCAGCAGGCGTTTCTTTTCTTCGGCGGAAAGAGCCCCGATCAGTTCAATATTCTTCTGGATGGTGGTGATGTTTTTCTCTTTGTCATGTTCATAAGTCATGTGACATTTTACCTCATCAAGTGCCCAACCTTTTCTGTCTGCATACATTCGCAAAGTGATGGTAGTACAGGCACCTAATGATGCCAGCAATAATTCACCTGGAGAAAATCCCATTTCTGCACCACCGGTTTCTGCAGGTTCATCTGCAATCAATGAATTTTCACCTGCCTGAATGTGTGTCTTGAAATGATCTTTTTTGATGTGCGCGGTAGTGAGATGCATGTTGAAGATTAAAGAAGTATGAGTGAGTAATAAGTAAAGGTCGTCAATAAGAAGATACCGGATACTTAATAGCTGATTTTGGTAATCAGCATTAAATATCCGGTATGAGAAGCAAAATATTAATTGCGGAATCAAAGAGCCAGGAACTATGATCAGGAATTCTAGCTACTTCCGGCTTGCTACGATTTCTCCTTAATGAATTGCACATTGCAATGTATGCGAACATCATCGCTTGCAACAACTCCTCCTGCTTCAGTAACCACATCCCACATCAATCCAAATTCCTTGCGTTTCAGTTTTCCGTTCACTTCAAAACCTACTTTTTTATTGCCCCATGGATCGTCAATCATTCCCATGTAAAGTACTTCAAATGATACCGGCTTCGTGACATCGCGTATGGTAATATCTCCCTGCAGGATCCAATGATCATCACCAGCGTGTGTCAACGATTTGCCGGTGAAAGAAAGCCTGGGGTACTTTTCAGCATTGAAGAAATCATCAGCTTTAAGATGTGTATCACGCTGTTCACTGCCTGATGAAACGGAAGCAATAGCAGCCGATGCACTTATTTTTGCAGTAGAGAAATCAACGCCCTCTGTTTCTGCATTCACTTCAAATTCTTTGAAATCACCGGTTATGGTGGTAAGCATCATATGCTTTACCTTGAACTGAAACTGCGAATGAGCAGCATCAAGAGTCCATTTTACTGTTGCCATGTTTAAGTTTATTTTGTTTTGGTTAATATTAAGTATAATGTTTCAGGTATTTGCGATGATAACTGCGGAATGGTTAAATATTCATGGGTACTTCTATCAGTAGTATTTTTGAATTGCTTTCTGTATTAAGGATAATCTCAGTACTGTTCGAAATACCCAATCCGTCACGCGTTTTCATCGATTGCCCGTTAACTGTTACGTCTCCTTCAAGAATAAAAACAAAAACTCCATGTTCTTTTTTGTGAAGTGCGTACGTAGTTTCAGTTTCTTTTTTCCAGTCTCCCAAAACAAACCATGCATCCTGGTTGATCCACAACGCACTGCTTTCGTTTTCCGGTGAAACAATTACCTGCCATTTGTTTTCACGCCCCTCCTCCTCAAATGTCTTTTGCTCATAACGCGGTGGAATATTACGCAGTTGGGGGAACACCCAAACCTGCAGGAAGTTCACGTCATCAGTTTTTGATGCATTGTATTCAGCATGTGAAATGCCACTGCCTGCACTCATGATTTGAACATCTCCGGTTTTTATTATGGCTTGACGGCCTGTGGTGTCTTTATGTTCCAGGGCACCCCGAAGTGGAATAGACACGATTTCCATATTATCATGTGGATGTTTTCCAAATCCCATTCCTCCTGTTACAATATCATCATTTAATACACGGAGTGCACCAAAATGAACACGTTCCGGATCATGATAGCCTGCAAAACTGAAACTATGATGTGAATCGAGCCAGCCGTGGTTAGCATGACCACGGGTGTCGGCTTTGTGAAGAATGTGAACTGACATAATGGATCTTTTTTTAAAAATTACAACGGGACAAAGATCGGCGAGGCAGCTCACCCCGCAAATGGATAAATCATGGCGTTACAGGTACTTTTTACGGATTTGATTCCTGAAGGCTGTAAAATCACTTGCGGTGCAGTTTCTGAAGAACTTGCTGAAGTGTGATGGATCGTCAAATCCAAGTTGAAAAGCAGTCTCTTTAAGTGATGTATCAGAATGTGTTGCTAATCTTTTTGCTTCGAGTATAATACGATCCTGGATGAAATCTTTAGCGGAATGGCCTGTTTCTTCTTTAATGACTTCGTTGAGATAGTTGGCGCTCAAATGTAGTTCTCCCGCATAATCACTTACCTTATGATGTTGGGAATAATTCCGTTCCAGCAGTTGCTTAAACTCCTTTACAATCTTTGACTGCGAATTTTGAATGGGTACATTGAGAATGGAGTTTTCTTCCTTTACTCTTTTGCAGGCTATCATTAATAATTTCAACCAGGTAGCAATAGATTCCTGCTTCAGATAATTGTCGCTTCCAAATTCTGTGAAGATGTGATTGGCATACATTTTCATTTCCGGAATTTGACCTGGCTTTAATCGGACAGGCATGATCTCATCACAGGCAAAAAACAGTTCAAGCACTGATAAAAAATCCTGTGGTATACCATTGGATTCCAGGAAATCAGTCGTAAAGAGAAATACATATCCCAACGGGTTTCCCTTAATTTCAAGGTGATGGACCTGTTCCGGGGCAATAAAAAATATAGTGTTGCTTTGGAGCGGATACGATTTGAAATCAATGTGATGAATACCTTTCGCTTTTTCAATCCAGATAATAGTGTAGTAGTGATGACGGTGCGGCTGCTGAAGCTGATCATTTTCTTCCAATGAAACCTGCTGCATTGTTTTACAAATAAAATTTACCGGCTGATTGCGGTCCAGCAAATGAAGTTGGGGAATTTTAGAAACAGCGCTTTTCACAAAGGAAAAATACTATAAATAAGGTAAGGTGATCTGGCAATGAATTCTCTTACGTGGAAGATCCCGACAACTGGAATTTGTAAACTAGCAAAAGTTTCTACCGGTTATCCTATGGTTATTTGTCTTTTGAGTTCGATGGAGAGAATACCAACCCATTCACAAACAACAGGAATTTAATACATTCGCCATCGGAGAGATGCCAGAGTGGTTGAATGGGACGGTCTCGAAAACCGTTTTACCCGCAAGGGTAACGAGGGTTCGAATCCCTCTCTCTCCGCCATCGCTCCACAAAGTTCCGAACGCTGTGAGGAGTGAAGCCGAGTTCTTCAATATTATTAATCGGTACTTTCAAGCTTCTGCGACAACCTGATACTATTTTTCCCGCGTGAAAAATGCCCCTTCCAAGATTCCCCAGCTTCCCTTATTGTACAATAATAATCCGGTACACTTTCTCTGTAAAACCATGGAGCAGGTTGCTGCTGAGCACAATGATCAGCTTCAGCATCCGCACCGG
>JBDSEW010000035.1:0-2628 GCA_039919825.1 Chitinophagales bacterium
TCATACGTACCCACTGACTTGGAAACAAATCCCACAACCCTGCAATTATTCTCATTCCAATCCTGTGGCAGTGTAATGGATTTTGTGACCGACCAGGTGCTGCCTGCCTTTTTACCTGCATTCACCAGCTCACCACTGTAACCTGTTAAAAAATCCCGCAATACATTTTCATGTACATAATCTTCTACAACATCCGTTGGCCCATCATCCTGCGCTGCCACCAATTCACTTTCAGTAAGTAAGATGGTAGCATTGATAATATCATTTACATCTTTCAGAAAGTCTATTTTCAGCGTTACGCTCAATTCTCTGCTGGCAGTACTATAATCCTTCTCTATTGAAAGTTTTATATTCGAAACGCTGTCAAGTTCTCTACGCACCAGCAGGTCCCAAAAGTTACGGTCTACCAGTCGTTGCACATTTCCCGGTGTTAGCTCCCACGACTTTCTATCTATCGCTGCCGAAGGCTGGAAAGGAAAAGGGCCAAGGTAACTGGTAATATCATCAGCGGCTTGCGACCTGAAATCAGGATCTGCATCATTAATAGGTTCTGCAAGATCGCCACTGTGAATCTCAACCACTTCTATCCTGCCAGGAAATGAATCCAGCAATGCATCAATAATTTCACGGCCTGCCGGACAATTTACACACTGTACCGCAGTGAAAATTTCCACCAATACCACTTTCTCATTTGTGGTATCTCCATTTCCACTGTTTCCCCCTCCTCCTGAATTGATTATGGGTCCGATCTCTTCACAGGCATTAAAGAATAAACACGCTCCAAAAAGAATCGACAGAAAGATGGTTTGTTTCATGAAATTAATTCTGAAATAGGTTAAACATTTAAAGAATTTTTCAGTTTGCAGATGGACATGGAAGTTTACCTGAATCTGAAATTTAAAATTAGTCTAAAAACTTGACGTGAGATTGAACTTTAACCCCGAGAATGCCGGTTCATAACGACAGACACCTCCTGTACAGTTAATTCCTGCAACCTGCCGGACATAAGACATGGTAAACCTGTTTGCATTTTTGGTATATGCTACAAAGAAATTGTAATAGTGATTTTTTTCTGTAGCCTTTTCCGGGTTGGGATCTATGTTGTACATATCAGAAACTGCAAACGACCATGTGGGAGCAATGCTGTATTCCGCAAGTGCAAACAACCACGATCCATAATCTTCATTGGTGCTTTGATACTGCAGCTCAAATCGCACAGAGTTTTTTCTGGTCGGTTTATAGGTTAATTCTGCAAATGGTGTGATTGCCGTTTGATTAGGTAATGGCTCGCTTAGATATACCTGTTGATTGTAAAAAACATACTGTCCACCCACCACGTACTGAAATTTTTTTGACTTTGTAATCTCCAATTGGCCATAAAGCTCCGTCCATAAATGCGTATTGTCGAGATCCCGGATATTGGAAAAACTCGCATCAAAAGTATAGCCTTTTACAGGAGTATAAATAGCGTCAAACTGGTACGCCAATTCTCCCAAATATTGCGTTGCTGGTTGATAACGGGCCGGCAATCGCAAAGAGTTCTGCCGCGCCATCGGGGGAATATAATTCAGGACCCCATTCAGCAGCGTTTCGTTCGGCGATGTACGAAGCACGTAATTTTCAGTGCGCTTGAATTGCCCCGTAAGTCCTAATCCTTTTTGCGAAAATGAGAGCGAAGTATAGACTACACTACCGGGTTCATCCACCAATTGTCCATCCGCCGCCTTAATGGCTTCATGCGTCTTTCCAGCAGCCTCCAGGTACCAACTGAATTTTTTCCAGCTCAGCGTATAGTATCCTGAAAATGCATAGACATTGTATTTAGGAGTAAAACGGTCTACAGAATCATAACTGTTGATGGTAGCAACCACATAATCCATCGATGCCTGGTCGATGGTTCTGTTTAGAAAAGCAGCACCAGGTAACAAACGGATATCTTCATTTATTTTTATTGAACCTTCCACATTAAGGCCCTTGATAGCAGGTTTATAAAATGAAAATAAATTCTTCTCTAATCCTGCAATTCCTTTCAGCATCCAGTTCTCACTCAATGCATATTTCAGATTAAGTCCATAAGTTGCATAATCAATTCCAAGTCCACGGTCTTCATAGGAACGATATACAATTCCGCTTCCAAACTGCTCATAGAAATAGCCTGCGCGAACGGTAAGTTTACCAATCTGCTTTTCCAAGTAATAATAACCGATACCCACACCTGTATAAGATCCATTTGGATCATGCAGGTTTGAATTGAGAAACCCGTCTAGGCGAATGCCCGCATTAAATCCGGCTATACTGTAATTCACGTTCAGCCAGGATTCTATGCCCGTAAAATAATTATCGTACAAGGGAGTGTTGTACGCACCGATTGCCGAGTCGCGCTGAAAGATATTTACATTGGTCTGCAGGTCACCTGAAAGGCTTCCAGGCTGGGCAAAAGCAAGGCTGCACAACATCAATGCAGAAGTGAGGAAGTATAGTCTTTGAAGCATTTTTGGTTTGGTGGCAGCTAAGGTTTAAAACTAATTCATCCACACCGTAAGGTCTGCAAGAAAAGAAAAGAAAACAAAGTAAGAATTGTGTCCTCAGTTAAAGATCATCTTTTCTTACGTGAGACAAAGATAATTT
>JBDSEW010000040.1:0-6371 GCA_039919825.1 Chitinophagales bacterium
CTCCCACCACTACGATATTTATTCCCAGGTCTTTTGCAAACTGCACTGCATTCATGATCTCACGAACATAGTTGGTATGAATGAATACTGATCTCGTTTTGTCAAACACGCCCTTCATCGCTTCGAAATTGATGTTGCGTTCTAAATGAGAAGCCTGCTGGTTGTATTGTTGTGCCGCGATAAAATAACTGCGGATCTGCTGCACCTGCTTTTCATAATCATCATTAATGGTAACGGAGGCGCCATTGTCGTCAAAGTCAAACTTAAAATAGGACGGCCAGTTGAGATGAAGGCCATCATCAACTTTATACTGTGCGTCTTCCCAGTTCCATCCATCAAGTTGCATCACGGATGATGTGCCGGAGATGATACCACCTTGTGGAGCCACCTGGGCAAGCAGTACACCATTGGAACGTACCGTAGGAATTACTTTTGAATCGGTATTATAAGCAATCAGACTTCGTGTGCCCGGATTAAAATCTCCTACTTCTGCATAATCATTGGTGGCACGTGCGGCTTCAATTTCATTCAACCCGATATTCGTGACCGGAGCAATGATGCCGGGATATACCTGTTTACTCTTCGCATCAATTACAGTAGCACCGGTTGCAGGCGCATTCGCTGCAGCACCGACGTAAGTGATTTTTCCTACACTGAAAACGATGGCTCCGTTTTCAATCACCTGTCCGTTGCCAATGTGGATGGTGGCTCCTGTGATGATGATGGGCGTGGCTTGAGCAGCGACAGGAGCAATTCTCTGTGCTATCAGTAAGTCGTGCGCAGAACAACACAAAAGCAAGAGTGTAATTATTTTAAAAGAGGTACGCATTGAGATATCGTGTTACGTGATTTGTGTATTATTTTTTGAAAAGAATTAATTACCCACCTTGCTTCCATCTGTCATTGACTCACAATCCCATTCGCGGTTGAATTCAATTTTAATCTTCTGAGTAGGCACTCCTTCTTTTTTTGCCTGCAACATTTTATTGATCAACCTGGCACGCTCCTGCTGCATCCACTGCTGATGCTGCGCATCTTTTTCCAAACTAAAAAAACAGGTACCATCAACCAGTGTCATTTCCGGAGAAGCGTAAATTGACAATGGATTATTATTCCATAATACTACATCTGCATCCTTACCCACTTTTATGCTCCCAACCTTATCATCTATGTGCAGCATTTTTGCAGGATTCAAGGTGCACAGCTTCCATGCTTCTTCTTCACTCAATCCACCGTACTTTATACTCTTGGCAGCTTCCTGGTTTAAGCGGCGCGCCATTTCTGCATCATCGGAATTCACAGCAGTAATAACACCAACCCTGTTGAGTATTGCTGAGTTATAGGGAATAGCATCATACACTTCATATTTATAAGCCCACCAGTCAGAGAAATTGGATGCATAAATATTCCTCGCTTTCATTTTATCAGCGACTTTATATCCTTCAAGAATATGCGTGAAGGTGTTCACTTTAAAACCCATGGAATCACCTACGTGCATCAGCATATTCACCTCCGATTGCACATAAGAGTGACAAGTGATGAAACGTTTTCCATCAAGTATTTCAACCAGCGCATCCAGTTCCAGATCTCTTCGCGGAGCAATTGCAGTTGCTTTTTGTTTGGCAGGAATTGAATTGTAACGGCTCCAGGATGCCTTGTAATCCTTTGCACGAATGAATGCATCATACATCGTTTGCTCCACACCCATGCGCGTTTGCGGAAAGCGTTTCGTATTCTGATCTCCCCAGTTGGATTGCTTCACATTTTCTCCCAATGCAAATTTGATGAAGCCCGGCCAGCCCTGGAATTTCATTGCTTCCGGTGAATAGCCCCAACGGAGTTTTATCAGTTGTGTTTGTCCGCCAATGGAATTTGCGGAACCATGCAGGATGTGTGAAGCGGTAACACCGCCGGAAAGCTGCCGGTAAATATTGATGTCAGCGGGTGTGATTATATCTCCCACTCTAACTTCAGAAGTCACTGATTGTGTGCCTTCATTCAGGCCCTGGGAAGCTGCAATGTGCGAATGCTCATCGATGATGCCGGAGGTAAGGTATTTACCGGTAGCATCATACACCTTCACATCATCCTGCGGAACGGGGAGGTTCTTTCCTACTTTCTGAATCTTGCCACCTGAAATAAAAATATCTGTGTTCTGTAAAATTCCTTCACTTTCATTGGTCCATACGGTAGCATTTCTAAACAGGAAATTTTCCGGTTTAGGCAGTGAAGCATTGCCATAACCGATAAACGGATACAGCACGGTTCCGTCAGATTTTGGTTTTTCTTTCTTCTTCGAAGTATCTGCCTTTTGCTGATACGCAGCTGCATACTGTGCAGACCAGTTGATCCAATTGCCTCCCGGATCCTGTCCTGTGCCTATGAGGTTTTTTTCTTTCCAGTAACCACTCAGCCGGTAGACACTCTGACTGGTATCTGCAGGATAGCGAAATGAAATAGAAACCAAATTATCAACGGTTTTAATAGTTGCCTTTAATTTGTCTTTCTCGTTCAGATTAATGGTTGCTTCTGGTGTGGTTGCGGTTCCTTCCACCTGCAGGTTCAAATTGGAAAGTGTTCCGGCAGTAAGCGTATAATTACCACGAACATCTTTCAGGTCATAACTATTCACCACATATTGTAAGCCCTTCACCCAATTCTGATAAATAATGTTTTTCTCTTTGAACACCGTGTCGGAGCAGATGATAAAGTTGGCGAGCTTTCCTTTTTCCAGTGTTCCAACCTGGTTAAGCACACCCATTAGCGAAGCAGGTGTATAGGTAAGTGCTTTCAGCGCAGCGGCAGGGCTCATGCCATAGTCAATTGCTGTACGGAGATTTTTAAAGAAATCATTTTTTGATTTGAGTGCAGCAGACGTTATAGCAATGGTGATTCCTGCTTTTTCCAATGCAGCCGGATTACCAGGTGCCATTTCCCAATGCATCAATGCTGCCAATGGAATTTGTTCTGCATCATAAGGATCTTCCACATCAAAAGCAACGGGAAAATTCAATGGAATGATAAAAGCATCGCCTGTTGCTTTCACATCATCAATACGCTGGTATTCATCTCCTGCACCTTTTACAATGTATTTGATGTTGAACTCGTCACCCACTTTATCAGCACGCATGGCAGAATATACATCACCCACTTCAAAAACCTGGGGAAGCTGCATGGCTTTGTTTAATGCATCGAGTGAGATATTTACTTCAGCAGTTCCATTGGTGGACTTATACCATTGTGCATCGTAGTAGGTTTGACGAACCAGGGCAATGCTGCCCATCAAAGAGCCCGGATAATCCTGTGTTGACACTCCTTTGTTGAATGAATAATATTCTGCCGACTGATCCTTCAGCACCATCTCGTTGCTTTTCTCTTCACCTAATAATACGATTGTACCTGTTCCGCGAATGATACCATCTTTCTGATGCGAAGCAACTGTTCCGAAACCCATTTCGCGAAGCTCTTTTGCCTGCTCGGCTTTCACCTCGAACAATTCATTGGAATGAATTTCCGGATGAACGGCCTGGTTCCAGTTATAAGCACCATTCTTACTGGTAAGAAATTGTGGTCCACGCTGGTCCTGTGATCGGTTTTTAATAACAGGTGGCATTCCGTAATCAGAATACATATCAATGAAGGATGGATAAATGAATTTACCCTGCAGACTCGTCACTATAGCACCTTTGGGAACAGGAATGTCTTTTCCGATAGCCTCAATCTTTCCATCCCGAATAACCATCGTTGCATCAGAAATCATCGTTTGATAATCAGTACAAATGTTTGCATGAACAAATACATACAGCTTTTCCCGTTCGTCCTTCACGCCATTGCGCGGGAAAGTTTGCTGTGAAAAAACGTGCTGTGAAATAATCAGGCAGATTGCGGCAGTGATGATTCTTTTCATTGGGGAAAAATATTGAGATGACAGGCGAAATGCTGTGGTTACAGAAATGCATTAACTTGCCCAAAGTAAAAATAATTTTCACTTTTCCACCTATGACTTCGACTTCCATTACTTTTCAGGATACAAATCTGAATTATTACGCCTCCGGGAATGGCTTAGCACTGGTATTCATTCATGGATTTTGTGAAGATCATTTGATTTGGATGCAGCCTTCCGGGGAACAGAATTTTGTGAAATCATTCACAGAAAATTATCGGGTGATACTTCCTGATATTCCCGGGTTTGGAAAATCTTTGTTGGGTGGTGATGTATCGGATGGCAATGGCGCGATGGATTATTATGCATCATGCATTAAGGCCATCCTCGATGCTGAGAAAATTAATTCCTGCTTAATAATCGGTCATTCAATGGGTGGATATATTACCATGAATTTTGCTTCTAGGTTTCCTGCATACCTCAAAGGCTTCGCATTATTTCATTCAACTGCATATGCAGATGACGATGCAAAAAAAGCTGACCGCGAAAAGGCAGCAGCTTTTGTCAGAAAAAACGGCAGCGCTCCTTTTGTAAATGAATTGTACAGTAAACTTTTTGGAGCTGCCTATACAGTTACTCATGCCGAAGAGATAGCCGCTATAAAAAAACATGCAGCAACAACGTCTTCGGTAGAAGGCGTTGCACAGGCGTCACTGGCCATGCGCGACAGAAAGGATACAACAGAAATATTAAAACAATCAACTGTTCCGGTACTATTTATTATCGGAAAAGAAGATAAAGCAATATCTCCTGAAAAAACATTGCAACTGACACATTTACCAGAGCGCAGTGTTATTCGTGTGTTGGAAAATGCAGGGCATATGGGAATGATGGAAGAACCTGATCAATGCAGGAAAGCAATTGATGAATGGTTGCGTATTACACTATAGCGAAGCCAATCAAAAAACACTGTGGATTGATCAACTACAGGTTCATTAGCATACCGGCCTATATTTCAATTGGCGAAGGAGTATCACTTCCCCGATCCGCCGGCCTTTGCCGATCTGATCTTAACCAGCAATTCTTTCGTGTCATTTACATTGCGGTCATCGTCCTCTCCTTGTTTGATGGCTTTTAATGCATATTGCTCCGCCTCCTCCAGGCGATTTCCCTTGTAGAGCAAAGAAGCATAGGTATCCAGCACTTCATAACTTTTCAATTCAGCATAACGGCTGTCGAGCCAACCCAAAGCACGTTTTATAATCGCAGGATCATCGCATTTCTCATAAACGGGCCAACAAAACTGGTTGAGGTATTCCACATCAACATCCGGATCGTTTGCTAACTCAGCATCAATGGCATCCGCATATTTTACCCATTGTCCGTTGCTTTTGTAAAAATTGATTTTCCATCCCGGCAACAGGTCATCTGACTGCTCCGGAATATATTTTTGTACCATCGCCATTGCAGCATCAAGCTCTTTTTCATCTTTGTTATTCATGGCTGCATTAACATGCCTGTTTGCAATCTTCCCCACAGCATCAGCCGTTTCAGTCTTATAAAGCGTTTTGTATTTCTCATAATTGTCGATAAAAAATTGCTCGTACCTGCCAGGAAAAGAATAGAGGTACAACACTGCCCAGTTCACTTCCGAAAACTTATCCTTTTGACCATCGAGGTATTGCAGTACTTCCTCTGCGCTGTGACGTTTTGCATTTACACCGTCTACTTTGAATGCATCTGTATAAATTGGAGGGAATCCGGGATTGAGCTCTTTTGAGTCATACGCAAACACCTTTTTATCCTTTATCGCAAGTGCTTTTTGAAAAGGTTCCATAAAAACTTTTTGATTGGAGGTGTAACCCAGGCTTCTTGAAATCAATTCACCTTGTGGATTGAAAAACAACAAGGTCGGATAGCTCATCACTTTAAATTTGATGGCCATTGCAGCCGTTGGAGATTTCTCACAATCAGCCTTGAAGGAAATAAAATTGGTGTTTAGAAAATCCGCTACTTCCTGATTGTTGTGAAATTTTTCTGCATCCATCCGTTTGCAGGGACCACACCAGGTGGTGAACGCATCCACCATGATGTATTTATTTTCCGCTTTGGCCTTTTGAAGAACTTCCTCCCATGTTCCCTGGTCGAAATTTACATTTTGTGAAGTGGCATCGTGGGAGAAGCAAAGCAGGGAAGCGAGAATTATAAATGATTTCATGGGTTAATTTTAGAACAAGTTACATCATTATGCAATTGACTTATCTGGTTTAATGGGTTCTGCAGCATCTGTAAATACAGATGTAAATCTCAATAAACCTATTTGGATTCAGCAATAATTTTCAAAAAATCAACAGGACTAATCACCGGCAATTTTGTCTCAATCTGGTGGAAATGTTTTTCATTTCCGGTTACAAAACAATCTATTGATGGGTGTGAAAGCGCGGTGAAATACTGATACGCGTCTTCCAAATCCACCGCATTGTTGTTC
>JBDSEW010000173.1:0-6552 GCA_039919825.1 Chitinophagales bacterium
TAACCCCACGCTTAAGCGTGGGGTTATAGGATGAAACCCGCCACTGCCGGGCATTAGTGCACATTACCCTGATAACAGTAATACTTCATATTAAACTTAAATGATAACTTAACTGTAACTTCGTTAGTAAGCCCTTGTTATAAAGGAATCAATGTTACTACCGGAACAGCCTCCAAAAATGAATATCTTACCTGTTAGTAAAATGGCTCCTGTTGAGCTTACCCATCTTTTTGTGGGAGTTGGATCGTTGATGTACTTGGTAAAGTTAAGAGCCCCTTCAAAATAATTCTGAATAAAATTCACACACCTCGTGCCTGTATTTTTTAATAAAAAATGCTTACTAATCGGGTTACTTAATTTACCCGGCTTATCTTCTGGACAGCAGACTGTTCAGTTTGCCGATTCAATTCGCAGAGCCTATAATATTCCTGAATTGGCTTATGCAGTTGTAAATCAAAATTCTGTTTTGGACATTGCCTTTCTGGGCCATCATTCCATAAATCTTCCTGACACTGCAACAGTCAATGACAGGTTTCACATTGGTTCTGATACCAAAGCGATGACTGCTTTTATCATCGCTAAATTTGTAGAGAAAAATAAACTGCAATGGGATACCCGGTTCTTTGACCTGTTCCCGGGTTGGAAATCGACTTCAAATTCTTCTTATTATAATATCACTTTACAGGATTTGCTGTCTCACAGAGCCGGTATACAACCATTCACTGAAGATCCTGATACCATGCCTTCCTTTACGGGCAATAACCAGGAAAAAAGAATGAAATTTGGTCAATATGTTTTGTCACTCAATCCTGTGATGCCAGACAGCGGTTTGCACTTCACCTACTCCAACGCAGGGTATACATTAGCAACTTTAATGGTAGAGAAAGTTTCAGGTAAAAGCTGGGAGGAACTCGTGTTAAAAGTTTTTAATAGAGATTTGAAGATTGACACAAAGTTTTCATGGCCGGAGAACCTTTCAAAAAAAGATACCTGGGGTCATGTAGCTGAAGGTGATAAGCTGGTTCCTGTTCCGTCGGATACTGATTATCGTTTGGACTATACAGAACCCGCCGGAGATATTAATCTTTCCCTTCCTGATTACATTAAGTTTGTGCAACTCAACATCCATGGATTAAGCGGTAAAAACAATTACCTGGATAACCACACCTATCAATTTATTCACAAGGGTATAGAAAACTATTCGATCGGTTGGTACAATATTTATGAAAATGGGCAGGAATTTTCAACGCATGCCGGCACGGCAGGAACTTATTTCAGCCTGGTTTCTATCGACAGAAAAAGGTATGTCGGTTATATTATTTTTACAAATGCGGCAACAGAAAGTGCAGTGCAGGGAGTAAGGTTATTGATGAGAAAGCTAAAGGAAAATTATGGTAGCTAATCCTCACTCATTTATTTTTACAGCCTAATAAAATTAATCATGATTGCAAGAATCTGCCATGGTAAAACGCATCAGTCAAATTTTGAGAGTTATAGTGATTTTCTAAAAGGGGTATCTATTCCTGATTATGAAAAGACACCCGGATTCAAGGGACTTACTTTTCTGCGCAGCATTAAGGGCAACGAAGCACATTTTAATCTCATCACGTATTGGGAAAACCTTGAGGGGATTATAAATTTTGCGGGACTGGATTTTCAAAGAGCAAAATATTATCCTGAGGATAATAACTTCTTAGTTGAGTTTGAAGAAAATGTTGAACACTTTGAGGTTTTTGCTTCGCAAGATCTGACCTCATTTTAATAACGATATTCGAACACTGCTGAAAGTATGTCAAAAGCAATCGACGTTTGTGATCCTAAAACGGTCACAGAATATATTCAGAAGCTTGAACCTGCTTTGGGTAAAGTAGTGGAGGCCCTGCGCCAGCTTATTCTAAGTACAGATAAAGAAATAGGAGAGCGGGTAAAATGGAATTCACCGGCATTCTTTTATGCAGGAGAAATGAAACCATTTAATCCAAAGGAATATAGAAGAGATATCGTGGTTTTAAATCTTCACAGGGGATTTGCGCTATTGGTTTTTCCAACAGGTGCAAAAGTAAACGATGCAACAGGCCTCCTGAAAGGTGATTATAAGGATGGCAGAAGGCTGGCTGAATTTCTGGATATGAATGATGTTGAGATGAAGGGAAAAGCTTTACAAAAGGTGATTAAGCAATGGATAAAGCTGATTGACAAATAATATATGGATATAGGATGCAAAAATCATTAAGCTGAGCTCAATTAATCAAGGATAGATTTTCGCTATGGAGGGGAAAAAGGAGATTCTTGTGAAGCTGGCAAATCCTGCGCAGCGCGCTTTAGCAAATGCCGGAATCACTTTGTTGAATCAACCTTCGAAATTCCGAGAGCAGGAAATAGCAGCGCTTCACGGAATTGGAAGTGATGCCTTATCAAAACTCAGGCAGGCAATTGTCGAAAAGGGATGGACTTTTATAAGCTAATGAATGCGGGTTTAACCAGTATCACAAGGTTCGAATTTAAAAGAGTCCTTAAGAGATGTTCCTTTTACTCTTTTGATTTATATTTCTTCGCATCAAAAAGAAAAGGCAGGCCGCAATAATCAATAGGAATGGCCAGATCTGTGTTAAACCAATAAAGAACCACAGCAGATTTTCCCATCTATTTTTAATACCCTATCCAAACTTAGACGTAAAGCCAAATGCTGAACTGTTTTTTTGATATTAAGTTACTGTCAGCCTACTAAAAGCTATCCTGTCTTTAAGATAGCAGAGCCAGATCTCCAAACCTATTCATTGCATTTATTGCAATATAATAAAATAGCGTTTGTTAATTGCTGCAACTTTCAACTTTCAACTTTCAACTTTCAACTTTCAATTTTCAATTTTCATCTGTCAAATTTTAGGCCGAGCACCAACTATTTATGACCAACGATTAATTAAACCTCCACCTTTTCCGTCTTAAACTCACTTGTAGTATGAAACGTGATTTCAGGATTGGCTTCTTTAGTCACCCGCAGCAACCACTCTGATGGAGCCAGAAAAACAAGGTGTTCATCTTTGTCGACGAATATATTCTGTGATTTGAAGCGGGTAAATTCCTCCAGCTTCTTTTTATCTCCTGAAGTGATCCAGCATGCTTTGTGAATGTCTTTTGGAATAAATTCGCAGGAGGCTCCGTACTCATTCTTCAGCCGGTATTGAATTACCTCAAACTGCAGATCACCTACTACACCTACTACCTTCTTGCTGCCATGCTGCTGGTAAAACAACTGCGCCACCCCTTCCTCCGTCAGTTGCTCAATGCCCTTTTCCAATTGCTTTGTTTTCATCGGATCGCGATTGATGAGCTCTTTAAATATCTCAGGTGAAAAGCTGGGGATGCCCCTGAATTGAAGCATCTCTCCCTCAGACAGTGAATCTCCGATCTTGAAATTGCCGGTATCATATAAACCAATTACGTCACCGGGAAAGGCTTCTTCAATAATATTTCTTTCTGATGCAAGAAAAGTAGCCGGGCTGCTAAACTTCAATTCTTTCTTCAGCCTGCAATGATAAATGTATTTGTTGCGCTCAAACTTTCCTGAAACAATTCTCACGAAGGCAATGCGGTTGCGGTGCTTGGGATCGATGTTGGCATGTATCTTAAACACGAAACCGGTGAAGGCTTCTTCCTCTGGTTGAACAACCCGTTTATCCGTTTCCCGGCTTTGCGGCGTAGGAGCAACCCTGATAAAAGTGTCCAGCAGTTCCTTTACCCCAAAGTTATTTCTTGCACTTCCGAAAAATACGGGCGCAATGTTGGCCGACAGGTAATCCTGAACATAAAAATCAGGATATACGCCACTGAGTAAATGAGTATCTTCGCGTAGTTGCCCGGCATCGCGGGGTATGATCTCATCCAAAAGCGGATCATCCAGGTTGCTTATTTCAACACGGTCTTTTTCAATGGTTTGCTTTTCAGGCTGAAAGAGTTGAAGTGTTCTATCGAAAAGATTATAAACACCCTTAAACTCGGATCCTTTATTTATGGGCCAGCTCAGAGGCTGTACGTTGATGTCCAGCTTCTTCTCCAGCTCATCAAGCAAGTCAAACGGATCACGTCCTTCCAGGTCCATTTTATTGATGAACACGATTACTGGTGTTTTTCTCATCCTGCATACTTCCATCAACCGCTCTGTTTGGCTTTCTACGCCCTTAACAGAATCTATCACCAATATCACGCTGTCTACTGCTGTAAGAGTCCGGTAGGTGTCTTCTGCAAAATCCTTGTGGCCAGGAGTGTCGAGCAAATTGATTAACGTGTCACTGTATTCAAAGGTCATCACCGACGTTGCTACAGAAATACCACGCTGCCGCTCAATCTCCATGAAATCAGAAGTTGCTGCCCGTTTGATCTTATTGGATTTTACTGCACCTGCAACCTGAATTGCACCTCCGTACAATAAGAACTTTTCGGTCAGGGTTGTTTTCCCCGCATCAGGGTGGCTGATGATGGCAAAGGTTCTTCTTCGGGCTAATTCTTCTGCTTGTTTCATAATTCGAAGGGGCAAAGTTATTCAAACAATTCCTTTAAACGGGGTCAGCCTTCGTTTTTGTGAAAGTGCTGCCAATCCGATCGTATTAAATGATTCAAGAAATTACCATTACAGTATACCAATCATATATTTCTTATACCGTTTTGTTGCTCTTTATTGCTTATTCCTTGTGTTGCCTTTCACGGCTTTCTGTCAGTATGGAGTGCCGGATGCCACCTTTGGAATTAATGGAAGCTCACTGGCACATATCAGTGGTTTTTCAGATGACATTACCACCGTTATCATGCAGCAGGATGGCAAAATACTGATGAGCGGATCTGCTCAGTATACCGACCCTGACGGAGGAACTTCGCTACTTATTCCAATTTTCCTGCCGCCTTAATACCAATGGTTCAGCGGATACCAGTTTCAACAATAAAGTATTTCTCACTTTAACAATGCCAATATTTGCAAGCTCTTATTTAATGGATGTTCAGCTGGAAAATGGTGGTAATCTTTTGTTTTTCGGAAGCCAGGAATGACATGATTAACAGATGAGCATTTCTGACACTTTTTTCTTCCTCAGTATTTATTGTTCAATTTTTCTTGCGGTTGTTTGAAGATTCTTTCCTACTTTATTGGTAACAAATCAGACGATAGCGCAATCAATGGAACATATTCCGGATAATTATTTTAAAGGGCGCGGATCCCAGGTTAAGCCGAGGAATAAATTTCTGAAACAGGAATATGTTGCGGAACATATCGAAGGTCTGGATGAACCATTAATTTCCAGCCCTTCAACACAGGTTTTTCTGGAGCATCCTAAGAAAATTCTCAACAAGGTGGAAAGCCCTGATCTCGGAATGGCATTTTCCATGAATCCATACCAGGGATGTGAGCATGGGTGTATTTATTGTTATGCCCGAAATACACATACCTATTGGGGCTTTAATGCAGGGTTGGATTTCGAAAGTAAGATCATTGCAAAGCCAAGCGCTCCGGATCTGTTGGAAAAAGAATTGCAAAACCCCAGGCATGTTGCACAGTCTATCATGTTGTCAGGCAATACGGATTGCTATCAGCCATTGGAGCGTAAATTAAAGATCACAAGAAGGATGCTGGAAGTATTGCTGAAATACAAACATCCGGTAGGTATAATCACCAAAAATTCATTGATTCTTCGTGACCTTGACATTCTTAAATCAATGGCTTCCTTAAGACTTGTGAGCGTTACACTTTCCATTACTACGCTCAATGAAAAGCTCCGCCAACTGATGGAGCCAAGAACAGCCACTGCAAATCGAAGGATTGAAACGGTGCGGATCTTATCAGAAAATGGAATTCCTGTAAATGTGAATGTAGCGCCCATCATTCCATCTCTTAACAGTGATGAAATTCCTGCGATACTCAAAGCCGTATCAAAGGCGGGTGCTCTTACAGCACATTATACCATGGTAAGATTGAACGGAGATGTAGCGATTATTTTTAAGGACTGGGTGTATAAAAATTTCCCTGACCGCGCAGAAAAAGTATTGCACCAGATTGAATCCCTTCATGGCGGAAAATTGAACGACAGCCGTTTTGGAACCCGGATGAGAGGAGAGGGTGAAGTCGCAGACGCCATCCGGCAGTTATTTCATATTGCCAAAGCAAAATATTTTGCCGGCAGGGTATTCCCGGAATTGGACTACTCATTGTTTGACAATTCAGAGAAGAAAGTCCAGCTCAGTTTGTTTTAGTGGTTTATAGGGCAATTATTTTCTTCTGATGGTGAAAACATATTCATCCATCACGATTGAATTTTTTATTACCCAATTTTTTTGAATGCTTTCCAGCTGAAATCCTGATTTCAGCAACACCTTCATAGAGACCTTATTCTGTTCAAAAACACAGGCGTATATCGTGTTCACTGCAAATATTTTGAAAGCGTAGTCAACAGTTTCTTTGAGGGCAGCAGTAGCAATGCCTTTATTCCAGTGAGGCTCTGCAAGCCAATAACCAATCTCAGCATTAAGCCTGTAAACATCATTCTTCAGCACTAATCCGATGTCACC
>JBDSEW010000184.1:0-27734 GCA_039919825.1 Chitinophagales bacterium
CACCTGAAGTGAAGAAAATCTCTGAGGGTGTTGCATGTAAATACTTCGCAACTGTTTTGCGCGACCGTTCAATGGCAGCGCGCGTTTCACGGCCGAAAAAATGAATCGCAGAAGGATTGCCGAAGTGTGATTCCATGTATGGTATCATGGCATCTATCACTTCACGATCCATTTGTGTAGTGGCGGCATTGTCGAAGTAAACTCTCATGGTGGGGTGAGGTTTGGGGTTCAGCTATCAGGTAAATGCGGTTATTTCCTTCATCACTTTTTTTGCGAGGGCATCGGCAGCAGACTGGCGTTTTGCCTCAGCATAAATACGGATGATAGGTTCGGTATTGGAACAGCGGAGGTGAATCCAGGAATTGTTTTCAAATTCTATTTTCAATCCATCTTCTGTATTTATTTGCTGGCCGGCATATTTCTTTTGCAGGCTATCAAAAATACGGTCGATATTTACTCCGGGCGTTAACTCCATCTTGTTTTTTGAAATTACGTAGCCGGGATATGCAGCCCGTAAGGCTGAACACTTTAGTCCGGAAGTAGCAAGATGAGAAAGAAACAGGGCTACTCCTACTAAGGCATCTCTTCCATAGTGTAATTCCGGATAAATGATACCGCCATTTCCTTCCCCTCCAATCACTGCATTCACTGCTTTCATTTTCCGAACTACATTTACTTCACCCACAGCTGCCGCACTGTAAACGCCTCCTGCCTTTTCTGTAATATCATGTAAGGCACGTGTAGAAGAAAGGTTGGAAACAGTATTTCCTATTTTGTTTTTCAGCACATAATCAGCAACCGCAACAAGCGTATATTCTTCACCGAACATGCTGCCATCTTCACAAACCAATGCCAAACGATCCACATCAGGATCTACCGCAATACCAAGATCGGCCCTGCGGATCTTTACTTTACCGGCAAGTGTTTTTAGATTTTCAGGAAGTGGTTCTGGATTATGGGCAAACTGGCCTGTAGGTTCACAGTTCACCGTAAAAACGTGCTCAACTCCCAGTGCCTTCAGCAATTTTGGAATAGCAATGCCGCCGCTGCTGTTCACTGCATCCACTACTACCTTATAATTTTTAGCGCGGATAGCTTTTGCATTCACCAGCTTCAAAGCCAGAATTTTTTCAATGTGCTTGTCGAGGTAAGTGTCATTCTTCGTGTAGCTGCCTAACTTATAAAAGGGTGCAAATTCATACATCGAAGCACCCGCCAGCAGCAACATTTCCTTACCATCTACTTCAGAAATAAATTCACCCTTTTTATTCAATAATTTCAGGGCATTCCATTCTATTGGGTTATGACTGGCCGTGATGATAATTCCTCCCGCAGCTTTTTCCTGCACTACAGCCAATTCCACGGTAGGAGTAGTTGATAATCCGAGGTCAACCACATTTATTCCCATGGCGTTCAGTGTATTCACCACAAAGGTGGAAACCATCTCACCGGAAGGTCGCGCATCCCTGCCCACCACAATCTTCCTGCTCCTCGACCTTCGTTGTACCCACGCCCCAAAGCCGGCCGTAAATTTTACAATATCTTCAGGAGTAAGATTGTCACCCGCTTTGCCGCCGATAGTGCCCCTGATGCCAGAAATGGATTTAATAAGTGTCAAAGCAGATGGTTCCTGATGGTATTCGGAAGGCGCAAAAATAACCAAAATCTGCTGGAGTTTTTAATCAGTGAACTACTGTTTTAAGTGAAAGAGTGCAGTGCGTAAAACAAAATGAAGTGTGCTGACGAATCTGTTTATTATCGAAAAATGCGCTTGGCACTACAGGAATTATCCGGTATTTTGAAGACAGCAGTAAAGTCATTTCTACTACCTTTACTCCATTACCAAAAGGAAAACATGAAGCATAAGGAATGGTTTGAGACCTGGTTCGATTCTCCCTATTACCACATTCTTTATCAGCACCGGGATGAGGAGGAAGCAGAACAGTTTATGGATAACCTGTTGCAGCACCTCAAGGTATCAGTTGGATCAAGAAGCCTGGATGTGGCTTGTGGAAAGGGCCGCCATGCCGTCTACCTGGCCGAAAAAGGATTAGCCGTAACAGGCATTGACCTTTCCTGGAAAAACATTGGCCATGCAACTCATTTCGAAAGAGAGAACCTTTCCTTTTTTCTCCACGATATGCGCAATAGTTTTTATGTTAATTACTTTGATGTTGTTTTCAACCTGTTTACCAGTTTCGGCTATTTTGAAACCGATAAGGAAAATATGAAAGCCATCCATTCAATGAGCCTTTCACTGAAGAAGGGTGGCAGGTTGGTGATTGACTTTTTTAATGCTGCAAAGATCTCCCAGGAACTCACTCCACATCAATATGTTTCGCGCGATGGCATCCTGTTTTTGGTAGAAAAGAAATTTCTTGCAAACGTAGTATTGAAACGCATCTATTTTCAGGATCGCGGGAAGGAGTTCGAATTTGAAGAAAGAGTACAGTCGTTGCGTCTCGCCGACTTTGAACGGTATTTCATAAAAAACGGGTTGAAGATCACCAACGTGTTTGGTGATTACCATTTGAATCCTTTTGATGAGGCCCATTCGGACCGGATGATCATCATCGGTGAAAAGATCTGATACACAGCATCAGGCAAAACAAATAGCTATTGGAATCACTCCTTCACCTCGATCAGCAGTTTTTTTTCTTTATCAACCGGCAAATGCAAAATCCGTTTTTTGATTTCATGATGCCTTATGTGCGGGAAAAAAATTTCTGGATCCCCTTGTATGTATTGCTCGTGATCTATTTCGTGTGGCGATTTAAAAAATTGTCGTGGGTAACTATCGCAATAGCGCTTCTTACTGTAGTTATCACCGACCAGGTAAGCAGCAGTATGATCAAACCTCTTGTGCACCGTTTGCGTCCCTGCAACGATGACCTGATCTCAGCACAGGTTCATTTATTGGTTAGTTGCGGCAGCGGTTTCAGCTTTGTCTCCTCACATGCTGCCAATCACTTTGGCATTGCCTGCTTTGTAATTGTGCTGTTGCAAAATAAGTTTAAATGGATCATGCCTGTCGGGTTGCTGTGGGCGGCATTGGTTTCTTTTGCGCAAATTTATGTTGGCGTACATTATCCGGTTGATACCGTCTGCGGTGCCCTGTTAGGAATAACAATTGGAACCTTTACCGGAAGAATTTGTAAAAATATTTTGGAAAAAACTAACCCACAGGCATTTGCATAAATGAAGACCCTGGATTTTATCACCTTACTGGCAGCACCACTTATCGGTGGCTTTGCAGCATTGCTGCTTAAAAGCAAAAACAGGGAGCATTACAAATTAGTGCTGAGCTTCAGTGGTGCTTTCCTGTTCAGCATCACGCTTCTTCACCTTTTTCCGGTAGTGTTTGCCAATGCTGCAAACGCAGGAATTTATGTGCTCGCAGGTTTTTTTATCCAGGTATTTCTTGAACAACTTACCCACGGTATCGAGCATGGCCACTTTCATGAGCACCGTGAAAACTCTTCTTACATCTTTGCTTTGTTGCTCGGATTAATGATCCACTCCTTCCTGGATGGCATTCCACTTTCCAATCACGAGATGCTGAATGAAGGACACCATTCTTTGCTGTATGGAATTTCCATCCATAAAATTCCGGAAGGCTTTGCACTTGCTTCGGTGTTACTTTTTTCGAGCTATAAAAAAATGACAGTGTTCGTTTTTGTTGTGCTGTTTTCATTGGTGGCTCCAGCCGCCGTGTTATTAACCAACCAAATAAGTACGATAGACACACCTCTTTTTTCCATCATCGTTGCAATGGCAGTTGGATCATTCCTGCATGTGTCTACTACCATCCTTTTTGAATCTGAATCGGGGCAGCATTTATTTGGCTGGAAAAAGATTGTTGTGATCCTGCTCGGTGCAGGTATTTCATTACTTACGATTTAAAATATTTCAAATGAGTTTTGAATTCATCATTGTAGAACAGATAGAAATACACATCGCATTAATTCGTCTCCATCGTCCAAAAGAACTGAATGCGCTCAACCGGCAACTGATGAATGAACTGAAAGATGCACTGCAGGAACTCGATGCGGATGAAAGCGTGAGGGTGATTGTTCTAACCGGTAATGAAAAAGCATTTGCAGCCGGGGCCGATATCAAACAAATGTCGGAGGCTTCCGCTGTTGATATGCTGAAGCTTGATCAGTTTAGTGTGTGGGACCAGGTGAAGAAAACAAGAAAACCGATGATTGCCGCCGTTTCAGGTTTTGCATTGGGCGGAGGATGCGAACTGATGATGCATTGTGATTTGATTGTGGCAAGTGAAACTGCACTTATTGGTCAACCAGAAATAAAATTGGGCGTGATTCCGGGAGCAGGTGGAACGCAACGGCTGACCCGTTCCCTTGGTAAAGCGCTAGCAATGGAAATGGTACTCACCGGCAAATTCTTAACAGCGGAAGAAGCTTTGAAAGCCGGCCTTATCAATAAAGTAGTGCCTGTTCAACTATACCTGCAGGAAGCAATCAAACTTGCCAGGCAGATTGCTGTCAACTCCCCTATCGCTACACAGCTTGCCAAGGAAGCCGTGCTTCAGGCTTTCAATACCACACTTGATGAAGGATTGTTGATGGAGCGGAAAAATTTCTACCTCTGTTTTGCTACTGATGATCAGAAAGAGGGTATGAATGCTTTCATTGAAAAAAGGAAACCCGAATTTAAAGGAAAATGATTTTCAAATTTCGTTGTGCCTGCTCATTCGATAGCAATTGCTTTTTGAAAAATAAATTGTCAACTTTCATTACAGGAAAAGAGTCAGGCAATGCAGATTTTTCAATAGTCGCAAAACCATTACGGATATAAAATTTTTGCGCAGCCAGCATCGTATCAATCGTACCGAGAAACAATTCATGCAGCTGACGATGCCCGCACCATTGCGTCAATTCATCCAATAAAAGTTGTGCTGTCTTTTTTTCTTTACCCCTGAAATCAGGATGCACAAACATCTTCCGGATCACACCCTGCCTGTTTCCAATATCAATCAAAGCAATGGAACCAACTATCTTTTCTCCTGATACAGCACACCAGAAATTACCATTCCCCTTTCTGTAAAACGATTCAATATTCAACAAGTCAGGCTGATCGTCAATCGTGATGGGAACATTGAATTCAATTTGCTGAATGGGAAGTATGAGCGTGATGAGTTGTTCCAGGTCAGCTTGTTTGAAAGGACGTATGATCATGTGAAAGGAATTTCGCGCGAAGTTAGTTTTCGATCTTCGCCACAATCGAAAATGCTTCCGCCGAAACTTTAGTGAAGGAGGATAAATCAAAAATCAAAATCATACTCCTACTCCACCCAATCCGCCACAAACACATTGGTATCATGCGTGCCACCATTGTTGCGGTTGGAACAGAAAACCAGTTTCTTGCCATCAGGAGAAAACATCGCGAAAGCATCGAACATATGTGAGCGCGATACTTTTTCCAAACCTGTTCCATCCAGGTTGATCAGGTAAAGGTTGAAGGGAAATCCGCGTTCGTATTCGTAATTGGAAGCAAATAAAATATGTTTGCCATCCGGAGTAAATACCGGAGCCCAGTTGGCACCAGGCATATTGGTAACCTGCTTTACGTTACTGCCATCAGCATTGGCAATAAAAACTTCCATTTTTGTGGGTGCCACCATATCCTGTTTTAGCAGGTCTTTGTATTCCTTAATCTCTTCCTCCGTTTTTGGCCTCGAAGCACGCCACACGATCTTTGTTCCGTCGGGTGAAAACCATGCACCACCATCGTAACCCAATTCTTTGGTAATTCTGTTCACATTACTGCCATCCAGCTTCATGGTATATAAATCGAGGTCGCCATCTCTTGTGGAAGTAAAAATGATTTGGTTTCCTTTGGGAGAAAGTGTCGCTTCCGCATCGTAAAATTTATTTTTTGTCAGTTGTGTTTTGATTGTACCATCCAATCCTGCAATGTAAATTTCAAAAGATCTGTACAAAGGCCATACATACTTTTTTATTTTTTCGCGATCGGGTATTGGCGGACATGTGTCCTGTGTCAGGTGCGTGGAAGCGTAAAGCACCGTTGTATCACCCGGCAGAAAATAGCTGCAGGTAGTTCTTCCTTTGCCGGTGCTTACCATTTTAAAATCAAACTTTTGGGAACTGTCGGGTGGAACAGTGCCATAAAAAATCTGGTCACACATTACCTGCTGGTGATCGGTGCGCTGAAAAACCAACTTTTTGCTGTCGAAACTCCAGTAGGCTTCTGCATTGTCACCACCAAAAGTAAGTTGCAGCACATTTTTTAAATGTTTTTCTCCGGGAAACAAAAGCGCCGTGGTGGAATCGAACTTATGAACTGCCGTATCAGCGGTAGTAGTGCCGCTTTGCCGGGTAGGATTTTTACAGGCATTGACTAGGAAAATCAAGGAGAAGAAAGAAAGAATTAAAAAGTAGCGCTTCATCAGGTGTGTTTTTTGCGAGTGCAAAGATAGGTGGTGTGAAGGAAATGGTGAGAAAGGGCTGTTAAGGGGTGTACAACAAATCATTCAGTTTTCTCGAGCAATGGTTGGCGGGACGCCAACCATGAACTGTCATAGGGAAGGTACTGTCCGTGGTCGGCGTCTGTCGTGCACCCCTGTGAAGCGGATGCGATAATTTATGTTTCCATCAGGGAATGCAAAGTGGGCAAAGAAAGATACAGGAATCAGTTGCTATAAAGTTGCGAGATCACAGTTCACTTTGTCATCAATCACCCTTCCAGGTACCGGATTTTTTTAAATAACGAATGAGAAAATACAAGAGCAGCAATATTAAAAGCACTGCAATAAAAACCGGTAAATGGTTTTTGAAAATTTCCGGCCCTTCATGCTGATAATAGTTTTTCATGATCAGCAATACGGCACCGGTCATCCAGATATAAGTAGAGTTGTATTCTTCAATAAAAACACGTTTCCAGTTAAACCTCATTTCACGAATGGTAGCATTCAATCCATCCAGCTTTGGAAACCAGCGGTTGGAATGGTTTTTAAATTCGGAGTAAGCAGATCCAAACTTTCCCTGTAAAAAATCTTCTTCTGCAATCACAATCGACTGATATAGAAAAATAAATAGCGGTACAAAGATGAGGAGGAAAAGCAATGAGTTGGCCACCACTCCAAGCCCAAGCAGTATCAGGATGTTGCCGATGTACAATGGATTTCTGCAATGCGTATACAGGCCCGAGGTAAATAAGCCTTCTGCATAGATGCGGCGTTGTCTGCCAGCGCGAATAATGTACACCAATCCAATAGTTAATCCACGTATTGCTTCACCTGAAACGGCAATCACCAAACCGAGGATAGTAGCAGTTAGATAACTGGAAAATATTGGCGGCGATGGAATAAACAGCATGGCATAAAACAGCGGAAACAAAAAATTGCGGTAATGAAAAATTAAATTTCCGAACTTAACCATGCTTTGCTGATTCAGTGTTATTTAGAAACGGTTGCTTCCTTGCTCAAAGTAAACTAAAATACATTTCTAAATGAAGAGCGTCTCGTTTATACATTACCTGAAAATTATTTCACACACAGATCGTTGGTGATAAATGTTCCTGCAGGCATCTTCCGGGAACAACCTTTTCTTCGATTCCATTTCTTTTTGTTAGTTTTCGAAATGTTGTAACAGCATTGGGTCTTCAAAAAAACATATTATGCAAGTTTGGCACGCAGTGGAAATTAATTTTCATCCTGTTGATGGTGCCATTTATGGTTGTTGCTCAAAAGCCCCTGAAAATAAAATACACCACCGCAGGAATTTTTTCATTGGGTGTCCGGATACAATTTGGGTTTGCAGGCAGTCCGGATGGATTGAATGTTTCCCAGGGACTTGGACTAAGTAGCAGGATACAGCTGGGCAAACATTACAATACTGAATACTACGGCGAATACCTGAAAGGAAGATATGGAGACAGTGCCATTAAAAGCAATGCACACATCGGTGCCTCCTTCATGCTCTCCACACAAAATAAATTGCGCAGGGTGCAACCCTTTTTCTTTGCCGGACCTGATGCTGATTACGAAAAAATTCATCAGACCACTGATTTCGACAATGCTGCCAGCCGCTGGAATTTTGCTGCACATGCCGGAATGGGAATGCACATCAATGTTTCGTGGCGTTCTGATATTACTTTAAGCACAGCATATATGCTGCACTTCGGACCGAAGATTGAAACAGTAAGTACTGGCGATCAACCATTATTTGTTGCGAATGGAAATGGTGTTGACGGACAATTCATGCTTACCGTCAGCATGAACTTTAAAATGCTGGATCTATGGAAAAAAATTCGCTGGTGATCCTGTTGTGGCTGCTGATTCTTCCTCTGTTTGTTCCGGCACAGGGGAGGAAAAAATCTTTTGTGCAAAAGGATATGTTTTCCTTTGGTGGTGGAGTGGCCGGTGGAATCCTGGTAAGTCATCCAATACAGGATGTGTATCTCAATGGCAGTGTAGAATATTTTATGGAACGAAGGGTTTCCGTGAAGATCGATGCGTTTTGGTTTTTGCCTGATTACAATTTTGAAGGCCAATTGCAAAAAAATACCAGCTTGCTCATGGGTGCTGGCTGGCACTTTCCTTATTTGCGATGGGATACTTACATCTCCCTGCAGCCTGGTGTTGCTTTTCCAGGTTTATCTTCAGGGAATACTGCACTGAAAGTGAAAACAGGTATTGAACCGGTGCTTGCTGCAAATGGAGGCGTGAGTTATTACATCGGCAACAACCTCCATGCTTATGCTTCCATTGGCTATGTGCACGGGAATTACTATCCCGAATCTCCGGAAATTTTTCACCTTGATGAGATCCGTGTTGCAGCAGGGATTGGTTTTAATGTTTTCTTTAACCGGTATGCACCGTATGAAAGGCGGCGAATTCATTTTTGAAAATAAAGCTACAAAGAAGCAAAGTGAAATATTGGCAACGGAATATTTTTACCATTACTGATTACCTGGATACACCGAAGCTCTTGCGGTGAATGATCAGTAATAATCAACACCTGCATAAATTTTTGGTTACCTGCAAAGTCTATAGCACCATATGACTGTAAACATGTAATTTTCACCGCCTAATAAAAATTAATGCCATGGAAGACCTGATTAAAAAAGTTACTGCTGCTGCCGGTATATCCGAAGAGCAGGCGAAGAAGTCAATAGAAACAATTTCCGGTTATATTAAAGACCGTTTGCCCGATAGCTTTAAGAGCCAGATCGATAACCTGGTGAACGGTGGAACACTTACCGCAGGCATGAAAACCAAAATGAGTGCTGTTGCAGATGAATTGCGCGACAAGGCGGAAGATGTGATTGATGATATGCGGGAGAAATTGTCAGACATCTTCTCTTCAAAGAAGGAAGAAGGAAAATAGTTTTTGCTTTCAGCTGGAAAATCAGAAAGCCCTTTGGGAATGGTTCATTCTCAAAAGGGCTTTCACCACGATACGATATTCTTTATTGACGCCTCTACTTAGCTGCTACCATCGCAGGTGGCTCCGGTGCCGGTAAAAGGTTATTAACAGCAGGAATGGATTTCAGATAAGCAATAATCGAATTCAATTCATTGTCTGTCATGTTTCTGTACATATCCCAGGGCATGGGAGGCATCAGCGTTCTGCTGGATTAAATTCCTTTGTATTTTCCGAGTCTGATAGTATTGAAAAAAGCGCTTTACGTCCAGTTGCCTATGCCAGTTGGATCAGGTGTAAGGTTAGCTGTGTAAGATATGCCCCACGGACCCACCCATGCTGTTAAGTCGCTGGTGCAAATGACGCCTTTGCTTTCCATTTCCTTTCGGTTAAAGCTGGGACCAGGCAGTTGCGCCGGGTGACCCGACAACATCGGAGAACTGTCTAATTGCATACCATGTGGCCCCAGCTTCTTGGGAGTATGACAATCATGACAGCCAGATACAGTCACCAGGTGTTCACCATACTTGATTTGACTCTCAAATCCATTATAGTCAGGTTGGAGTGTTTCCACTTTTGCCGTCTGATCAGTACTATTGTTTTGATTACAGGCAGTAAAAAAAGCCCGCATGTGAGGTAAAATAAACAGGAAAACAGTAAAGTGTTTTTCATTGGCTGGCATTTTAGTTGAATAAAAGGTAATTCACTTATAAATATAGAAAAAGCAAATTAACACAGATAGTGTTTTTTGTATATGATCCAAAAATATATTCAGAGAGGCAAGATGCTTCTCCAGAACACAATTCAAAACATGGTCTCCACTTCCGTGTGCTATGAGCAGTACCGGAATCTCAAATCCTTCTTCCGATAAACCCACCTTTTCAATGGCATGTATGTACTTTTGATTTCAATAAATTAAAATAAACATTCAAATTCATCCATGAATTCCGATATCATACCTTCCAATTTTTTAATTGTAATAGGTGCTACCGCTGCCGTTTATATTTTCCTGGTGCTGGCCATCATGGTATTTGGAAAGCGGGAAATCGGGCAATTGTCTATAACAGACCTGGTATTCATACTGCTTATCAGCAATGCCTTGCAAAATGCCATGGTAAACGGTAACTGGGATAGTTTATGGGTAGGCTTAATCGCGGCAATTACTTTGTTTGTACTAAATTTTGCACTAAAAAATCTCGTGTACAAAAGCCCGAAACTGAATAAACTGATTGAAGGAGAACCTGTCCTGCTCATTTATCACGGTAGAATAAATAAAGGAAATATTAGGAAAGAGCGCATCACGGAAAATGAGCTGGAAGGTGCTATCCGTGAGAACGGTTTTGAAAATATTTCAGACGTGAGTCTTGCCATGCTGGAAACGGACGGCAACATCAGTGTAGTAGGATTTAAAGATGAACGCAAAATTCCATTCAGCAAAAAGCACCGGCAGGGCCCACCACGATTAAATTGATGGACAGCAGCCAGTAACCAGGACAATGATAGTGGATGTCTTACGTCTTGCATCCTGGTTCCGGGCTCCATATTCCTGCTTACATTTACACCACCAATCAACCTCTTAATGGACCTTCTCTTCCGAAATGCAGCAGTAATAACCACTATCGCATTTTTCCTTTTTTGCGGATGCAATTCAGCTTCAAAAAATAAACATGCTGATAACAGTGCTGACAGCTCATTGATTGAGCCAATAAGTATAAATAATTTATTCCTCGACAGTGTTGCTGTCGAAGATTTTTTAAAAACACATCCGGAATTTAAAAACCAAAATAGCCAGGTTTGGAAATTTTATACTACACGCGGTTACCAGTTTGCCTGGTTCAACAATGACGGTATAGCGGAACAGGCAGCAAACTTCATGAATATGATGGTGAACTACCGTGATGAAGGTATTACCGATAGCTCAGTATATAATCCCCGGTTGCAAATGCTGTATGATTCACTTTCCAGTGGTTCTTATATCATTCAGGGCGTAGATGCAATAACCAGCGAAACAGAACTGCTGCTTTCTGCGTCATTCTTCAAATACGCCCAGCAGATCTGGGGCGGAATGGGTGAAAAGGAGCTGAAAGACGTTGAATGGTTTATCAAGAGAAAACGGTTGCCATATGTAGCCATGCTTGATTCGATGCTCTCCAATCCTCAGTATTTCGCGAAGCAAAAACCTGTGTACCGGCAGTATGAATTGCTGAAGACGCAACTGAAAAAGTATTATGAACTCGAAAAAGTAAATGTATGGACGACTATTACAGCTGAAAAAAAATCCTACAAGCCCGGGGATTCTTCATCGGTAATTACAAGCATCCGCAAAAGATTATTCCTGCTTGGTGATCTTTCAGCACCTGATACAACCAGTGAGATTTATGACGATCAGCTATTGGCAGCCGTTAAAAAATTCCAGGCTCGTCATGGGCTCGCCATCGACGGTGCCATTGGCGCATCGGTGGTAGCTGCTATGAATATCCCGCTACGTGAACGTATCGAACAGATCATCATCAACATGGAACGCAGCCGCTGGGTGCCGGTAGAACTGAAGGGAGATTATCTCGCAGTCAATATTCCTGAATACAGGTTGCATATATATGAGCATGATTCACTGGTGTGGGATTGCAATGTGGTGGTAGGATCGGTGAATAACCAGACCGTGATCTTCAATGGAAACATGAAGTACATCGTGTTCAGCCCTTACTGGAATATTCCATCCAGCATTATCGCAAAGGAAATACTGCCAGCAGCAAAGCGTAACCCGGGCTATATTGGCAGTCATAATATGGAAGTAGTTTCAGGCTCTAAAGTGCTGAGTCCGGCTTCCGTAAGCTGGAGCAACTATTCCGGCTATAATTTCCCTTACCGCATTCGTCAAAAGCCCGGACCCAACAATTCACTGGGAAGGGTAAAGTTTTTATTCCCAAATAATTATGCCATTTACCTGCATGATACGCCTGCCAAAAGTTTGTTCAATGAACCTTCGCGTGCATTCAGCCACGGCTGTATCAGGGTAGGCGAACCCAAAAGACTTGCAGAATACCTGCTCCGGAAAGATTCACTTTGGACAACTGATAAAATTACACCGGCGATGAACAGCGATAAAGAAACAACCGTTACGCTAAAAACTCCGGTACCTGTCTTTATTGGTTATTTCACGGCGTGGGTGGACCGTAGCGGGCAGTTAAATTTCCGCAACGATATTTATGGGCATGATGCAAGACTGGGAAAGATGATCTTCAATAATCCATCCTTATAAAAGGAGAGGAACATCAGTGCCATCACTCAAAAACTCCCATTAAGAAATTGCCATGATCTGAGAAGCTTTTTGCACAGACATGAATAGGCATACACATTTAATAATCAATCACCTGCTGTTCCATCATAGCTGGAACCTCGCGGTATTCATACTGCTGATTCCTTAAACGCGGTTCGAAGCCTGCTTCACGGATGGCTTCCTGTATACCATTCGAGGTAAAACGGTGGGGTGCCCCCGCGGCACTTACTACATTTTCTTCGATCATGATAGAGCCGAAATCGTTGGCGCCGGCATGCAGACATACCTCCGCAATATCTTTTCCGACGGTGAGCCAGGATGCCTGTATATTTTTTATGTTCGGCAGCATGATGCGGCTGAGTGCGATCATGCGGATGTATTCATCACTGGTAACACTATTTCTTACCCCGCGCACTTTTCGCAGCAATGTTCCTTCATCCTGGAAAGGCCATGGAATAAATGCTATAAAACCTTTTGCATTATCTGGTTTTTCAGATTGTACCTGCCGAAGCCATACAAGGTGCTCAAAGCGTTCATAAAGCGTTTCCACATGACCGAGCATCATGGTGGCAGAAGTGGTAAGTCCCAACTGGTGTGCAGCCCGCATCACATTCAGCCATTCCTGTCCGCTGCATTTTCCTTTGGAGATTAATCGGCGTACGCGGTCGTTTAATATTTCCGCACCGGCTCCGGGTAAGGAATCCAAACCCGCCTCCATCAATGCTTTCAACACTTCTGTATGGGTTGATTTTTCGAGCTTCGTGATGTGTGCAATTTCCGGAGGGCCAAGTGAATGCAGCTTTAGATTGGGGTAAAGAGATTTAAGTTCTTTAAAAAGATTCACATAAAAGCTCAGTCCCAGATCCGGATGATGCCCTCCCTGCAGTAACAATTGTTCACCACCAAACCTGTACGTCTCTTCTATCTTTTGTTTATACTCATCAATGCTCGTTATATAAGCATCCGGATGTCCCAGCTTGCGGAAGAAATTGCAGAATTTACAATTGGCAATGCAAACGTTGGTGGTATTTACATTGCGGTCGATGATCCAGGTAACTACCTTCTCAGGTTTCTGCTTCATGCGCAGCGCATGCGCTACCGCCATAAGTTCTGGTGTGGGTACCTGTTCAAATAAAAACATTCCTTCTTCAATAGAGAGGAATTCAAAATTCAGTGCCCGTTGTAGCAGTTGACCTGTATTCATAATTGCAGGCACAAAGATAGGCGGGAAATACTACTTCATCCACACTATCGCCTCGTTTTTAATGATCCTGTTTACAATTAGTTGTCATCTATATGATACCTGTCACATCTTCGGGTTTGTGCATTATAGTTATTTCTTAAAAATCAGCTATAGACAAATAAAGTAAAAAAAATATTTTCAGGACAGTCCCCTCTTACATTCTACAGGTAAAATTTCTGCGTATTAACTTTTCATGACTTACCGTTATCATTCACAGGCAATCCGTACTTTTGACGAACAATAGAAATGTATGATAGAATTTAAAAGAAGCGCTCTCAGCAATGGGCTTAAGATCTTAGTGCATGAAGATGAGTCCACGCCGCTTGCCGCTATAAATATTTTATACAATGTGGGATCAAGGGATGAAACACCTGATCAAACAGGTTTTGCGCACCTGTTCGAGCACCTGATGTTCGGAGGATCGCACAATATTCCTGTTTTTGACGGCCCGCTGCAAAAAGCAGGTGGTGAAAACAACGCGTTCACTTCCAATGATATCACCAATTATTATGAAACGCTTCCGGCACCTAATCTTGAAACGGCGCTATGGCTGGAATCAGACAGAATGAGTGAACTTGCCTTCAGCGAGCATACGCTCGATGTACAACGTAAGGTGGTATGTGAAGAATTTAAAGAGCATTATATCAACCAGCCTTACGGTGATGTGTGGCACAAGCTTCGTGAACTTGCCTATAGCAAACATCCCTACCAATGGCCCACTATCGGAAAAAAGCTGGCGCATATTGAAGAGGCAACGCTGAGTGATGTTAAATCCTTTTTTTATAAATATTACCGGCCTGATAATGCCATCCTGGTAGTTGCAGGAGCTGTGAAAACGGAAGAAATTTTTTCACTTGCAGAAAAATGGTTCGGAGATATTCCCGCAGGAAAAACTCTTGCGCGCAGCCTTCCACAGGAACCTGTGCAGACTGGCTTGAAAAGTTTGTCGATGCATGCTGATGTACCGCTGGATGCCATCTATAAAACCTGGCACATGCCCGCACGAATGGATGCTGCCTATTATGCTGCCGACCTGATCACCGATGTCTTGTCAGGCGGAAAATCGAGCCGCTTGTACCAGTCATTGGTGAAAGAACGAAAACTATTTTCAGAAATAAATGCCTACCAGACAGGTTCTATCGATCCGGGATTGATTGTGGTGGAAGGAAAATTAGTAAAGGGCATCTCTATGGAGCAGGCTGATAAGGGCATTGATGATGAGATCAGCAAAATTACTGCTGACCTTATCGATGAGACTGAGTTGATGAAAGTAAAGAACCGTGTGGAGTCGCAGATTATTTTTTCTGAAACAGAGCTGCTAAATAAAACAATTAATCTTGCCTACTATGAGTTGCTCGGTGATGCCTCACTGGTGAATGAAGAAGCCAATCATTACCTTAAAATTGAAGCAAAGGATATTATGGCGGAGGCCCGAAATATTTTCACAGCAGACAATTGCTCGGTATTGTATTATCATTCTAAAAATTAATTAACCAGTGCGGATTTATATAGCTTAAGATGAAAACCACACTTGTTAAGTTACTGCGTTCGTGTCCTGCAAAGGATTTTAAAGAATCTTTCTAAGACTGCCTGCGCACTTATCATTTTTTCCGATATCCATAAAACGTCAACCACGTCATGATCAAGTGATAATTATTTCTTTATTTTAGCACCATCACCACCTTTTTAATCCACCAAAAAAATTTAGCGATGAATAAACTGTTCCCCTTTCTTTTTTTCTTTTTCCTTTTTTCTGCCGGAAAAATAAATGCACAGAATCTTCCTCATTGGATGACCGATGAAGAACGTGCCCTGCTTCCTTCTTACCTTATCAATACAGAAGGTGTACGGGATATCAATCCTCCGGCCTTTACTCCCCGCGCGTCGGCAGAATGGGAAGAGATACAGGGATTGGTGGTCACCTGGACGAGCTACACGCCCATCCTGAAGCTGATTGTGGATGCAGCCCAGGAAGAATGCAAGGTGTACATCGTTTGCACCGATTCCAACAGCGTCAAAAACACGCTTACGTCTTCAGGAATTCCACTGACGAATGTTAAATTTCTCATAAAATCTTTTGATTCTGTATGGTGCCGTGATTACGGACCCTGGAATATTTATAAGAATGATGTCGAACAACTTTCACTGGTAGATTGGATTTATAACCGGCCGCGCCCAAAGGATGATGTGATACCCGGCGCTCTTGCAACGCTGACGGGATTGCCGATCTATCAAACAACTGTTGCACCTTATGATTTGGTAGCTACAGGTGGCAATTTTATGGTGGATGGCCACAACACCGCTTTCTCCTCTGAACTTATCCTGGATGAGAACGGACCGGGAAATAGTTTTGGTGTGACCGTTAAAACCAAGGCCCAGGTAGATACCATTCTGAAAAAATATATGGGCGTGAATCGTTACATCACGATGGAAACGTTACCTTATGATGATATTCACCACATCGACATGCACCTGAAGTTGCTGGATGAAGAAACTTTACTCGTGGGAGAATTTCCCGCAGGAGTTTCTGATGGTCCGCAGATAGAGGTAAACCTTCAATTCATACAGGATAATTATCTCAACTGCTATGGAAGGCCCTATAAAATTGTCCGCGTTCCCATGGTTCCCAGCACGACAGGTAAATATGCGCCGAATTCCTACTACCGCACTTATACGAACTCAGTAATTGTGAATAAAACGGTGATCCTTCCTACCTACCGTGAAGAATACGATACTACGGCTATCCGCATTTACAAAGAGAATATGCCGGGTTATAAAATTATTCCGATCGATTGCGACAATAGTAGTTCTTTGATCATTTCTGCTAATGGTGCCATTCATTGTATCACCAAAGAAATAGGAGCAGGTGATCCGATCTGGATTTCTCATTCACCATTACAGAGCAGAAATGCTTCTGTAAATCCGATACAGGTAGAGGCAAAAATCAAAACTCCATCTGATGTAAATGAAGCTTCTCTTTTCTGGTCAGTGGATACTGCTGCAGGTTTCAATGAAGTTGCCATGTCAGCTGCTGCCAATGATACTTTTTATGCTTACATCCCTGCGCAAAATGCAGCAACAAAAGTTTTTTATTACGTGCATGCAGAGTCGAACAGCGGCAGAAGCATCAACAAACCAATGACTGCACCAGCAGGTTATTGGGAATTTGAAGTAAATAAAAAACGTACCTATGGCGATCCAATTAATATTGCGTTATATGAATATTTATTCCAGGGAAAAACAGAGATTCCTGCTGCTGGAAATAATTCAGAAAAAGATGCATTCGTGCTTTATGACCCTTATCCGAATCCTGCATCAGCCACTGTAACCATTGGATTCACCCTGCCTGCTGATTTGCAATGCTCCGTTTTGATAAGGGATGTTTTAGGGAAAACCATTGCAGTGCTGTCAGATGGTGAACTGCCCGCAGGCATACACAAGTTTAAGTATTCACCTGACAACATACCGGCGGGTTTATACTTTGTGGAAGTTCATGCCGGCGATCAACTGCTGTCGAAAAAGCTTATGTTGAATCACTGACGACACAGCAGTTCCGGCACTTGATCAACGCTGAGTGATGAACCAGGAATTGTATTGTTGAACGATGTTAAGCAAATCGCCTGAACGGTAGCCTTTTAGTTTCTGTGCAATTCTGTTTGACAGGTCTTTATTGTCTGCCACCACTGTGCTCATTACTTCCGCAAAATCTTTAGCAGATGGTGCAAGCACCGGCTTTCCATTTCCTATTTTAAGAATGAAAACGCTTTCGTGAAACTTTTCATCATTTACAGTAAAAGGCCGGTCATAACCGCCGTCATGCATGGTTCCATAGTTGGGGATATTATACCAGGCAAATAAATTCAGCCTGCCGGTTTCGATGCGCCTGGCAAAAGCAAGTGATGAACTTTTGGTGGACTCAATTGGCACCGATTCATACACACGGTCTTTAACGAGATAACCCTTTACAGCCGCTGCCTCAAATGTTTTTTCGTCCATAGTGGGCGTACGCTTTGTTGCATATTTAAAAAGCATCTGGTTATCAATCTGGTTAGAGAGATAAATATATCCCTTAACAGTGTCGTTTTGCAGCGTAATATACCAGCCCGGAAACCATTCTCTTATTCCCGGTGTCATCAGGTTAAAGCGGGCATCATCACTAACCTGCGCAAAGCTGGTTGCTGCGCTTTGGAGCTGAAACGCAACAAAAAGGATAAAGAAGATTCTTAACATCGGTTACTGTTTGAGTTTGAAGACATTCAACTTATAGCTACATTTTTGCAAGATATACCTAGAACTTTGTCTTTTTAACAAAGCCTCCAAATGTGCTTTTTCACAGATGAATCCCTCCATACCTTTTTTGTATTTTTACCGGCCTATGAACCAAACTGATAGAACCGTCGCGCCCTCCTTGAGGTACATTGAATCGATCAAGCTGCCTGCGATCGACCGGTTGCAACTGAGCAATGGCATTCCGGTGGTGAGCATTAATACAGGCAGCCAGGAAGTAACCAAAGTAGACATGATCTTTGACGCTGGCCGCTGGCAGGAACCGCAGCGTGCTGTGGCAGCAACCGTCAGCAAATTACTGATGGATGGTACGGAGACCAAAACAGCACAGCAAATGGCAGAAGCCATTGAATTTTATGGTGCAAGCATCGGTGCAGATGCCACAATAGATTATGGACAGGTTACGCTTTACTCGCTAAATAAGCACCTTGAGAGGTTATTTCCATTGCTGCATGAAGTGATCTATGAAGCAACTTTTCCTGATAAGGAATTAATCACGTACATACAAAACAGCAAGCAACGCCTTTTGGTAAATCTCCAGAAAGTAGATTTCCTTGCACACAAAACTTTTAACGAACAGCTTTACAGTGCCAATTATCCATCGGGTTATACCACGTCACCGGATGACTACGATCATATCAATGCAGATATCCTGAGAACATTTCATGCCTCACAATACCGTGATGGGGCATTTAAAATTATTGTGGCAGGAAAAATTACGGATCACCTTTTTGAATTGCTGGAAGAATACTTCGGGAAGAAAGTTACTTCGGTTAAGAAGCAGGCTCCCTACAATCATTCCATTGAAAAAACGATGAGTGGAAAATTGTTTACGGAAAAGAAAGATGCCGTGCAGTCAGGCATCCGCATAGGAAAAATGCTGGTGAACAAGCTGCATCCGGATTATCCTTCCCTGAGAGTGCTGAACACTATTCTGGGAGGTTACTTCGGAAGCCGGCTGATGCAGAACCTTCGCGAAGACAAAGGATATTGTTACGGCGTACATTCTTCCATCTCCTCCTACCTGCATGATGCGCATTTGTATGTAACCACAGAAGTGGGTGGAGAAGTAACGTGGGATGCGGTAAGAGAAATTTATAACGAGATGGATCGTTTGAGGACCGAACCGGTACCAGAAGAAGAGTTGCAACTGGTGAAAAATTATTTGCTCGGTGTTTTACTTTCGGATGTAGACGGCGCTTTTAATGTGGCAGAAGTAACACGTGGATTAGAAGTGTATGGTTTAAAAGAAGATTATTTTTATAACCTGGTGGAGACCATAAGAACGATCAGCACCACTGAGGTACAAAGATTGGCAGTTAAATATCTTAACCCTGAAGGGATGCTGGAGGTGGTAGCAGGAAATCCGGTTTATGCACAGGCAGGCCATCCTTCTGATGTAGTTGCTTAATAACACATCAACCCTCAGCATGCACTGTAAACAACAAATTACAGCATTTATGAAGCAGTATTGCGTTAGCAAAATTCTTGTCCTTTTTACCTGCTGCCTTTTGGTATTCATGAATACCCGTGCTCAAACAGTTGCTGCACCCATCCTGAATTGCGTAACGAATGTTTCGATAACCGGAAACATATTCGTCCGGCTCACCTGGACCATTCCCGTTAACACCTGCGGCCCTTTCAATGCTTATTACATATACAGAAGCACCAGCTTCAACGGGCCTTTTACACTCGTGTATACTGAAAACAACCAGGCCGCTTCTTCCTACGACGACAATGTAGGTATCAGCAGTATTGTCTATTATTATTACATGGTAAGTGATTTCACTTGTCCGGGAGCTGCCGTTTTGCATTCTGATACCCTCGACAACAGCGATCCTGAACCACCATTGATCAATTATGTGACCGTAAAAAACAATGTTGCGGAGATCAGCTGGCAACCCGGCAACTCACCAGAAACCTATGGCTACATACTTTACCAGGTAGTGGGTGGAATAAATATTCCGATTGATACTATTTATGGAAAAAACAATACCACCTACACTGATGTAAATGCAGCCGTAAATACTGATTCTGTAAGCTATACCCTTGCAACCATTGACAGTTGCCTGAATACAGGCCCCATCAACGTGTTGCCGCAGCACACTATTTTTCTTAAACAGAAAATTGACCGGTGCAACAACACCGTTACGCTGGATTGGTACCAGTACAATCACTGGGATCCAATCGTGCTGCAGTATGATGTGTATGTTGCTGTTAACGGAGGCCTCTCTAACCTTATTCAAACATTCCCTTCCAACGTATTGAGTTACCAGGTAACGGGATTAAACGACGGCGATTTTATTTGCTTCACGGTAGTGGCAACACAAACCACTACATTAATCACTTCCACTTCCAATGAATTGTGTGCAACACTGAATGTAGTTCAATCTGCGAATGACCTCTATATCCGGAATGTGACAGTAGCTGCGCCCGGCCACGTGGCTGTATATTATTCGGTGGATCCGTTGGCTGATTTGCTGAGTTTGAAAATTGAGCGCAGCCTGGACAGCACCGGATTTACAACGCTTGATGATATCCCGGTTCCGGCCAATCTTTCTATGGTCAATATTTTTTCTGATACGACTGCGCTCACCAGCCAGTTGAGTTACTACTACCGCATTATTGCATCGGATAGCTGTGGCGGTATGGATACTTCATCCATCGGTAAAAGCATTTTGCTTAGCGGCTATGCATTCAGCGACCTGAGCTTTTTGCTGAAATGGGATGCTTCTTACCTGGAACATGGATCAGTTGCAGGATATGATGTAAACCGCGATGATGGCAGTGGTTTCAACAGCATTACTGTATTTGATAAAACAGTTTTTGAATATGCGGAAACAGGAGTTCCAAGTGTAACTCCGTGTTATTTTGTGGAAGCCATTGATTCGATGATCTTTCCGAATGGCGTAACTGATACTGTTCACAGCCGTTCCAATGTTTTGTGTTTGAATCAGCCAAGCCAGATCTATATGCCCAATGCATTTGCGCCACAGGGAAACAACAATATTTTTAAACCCATATTGAATGTAGAAGGAGTTACTGCCTTTACTTTTTCCATATACAACCGTTGGGGCAAAGAAATTTTTACCTCCCTCGACCAGGACTTCGGCTGGGATGGCCGCGACAATGGCGACCTTGTGCAACAGGGTGCCTATGCGTACCAGGTGGTAGTGATCGATGGTAACCGGAAGCGGATTGAAGCGAAGGGGACGGTGTTGGTGGTGAGGTAAAAGAGCAATGTATTCGGAGGTCAATTATTATATGCTGATATATTGGGGCAATGCGCATAATAGCGTATCCAAATATCAAGTTGCTGATTTTTAATACATTCATACAAAACTAGAATAGCAAAAATACGCCACTGTAACGCAAACGTTAGCTGTAACCAATTCGTGAGAGTGCGAACTACAAACTGATTGCAATAAATTAGCGACAGGACAAACAAATTTTGCAATGAAATTAAACACGATATATCTTTTCTGGGACTTTTAGTTCTCTCCGTGTTCGGACAATGTCAGACAAAATCTTCAGTAGACAAGCTAGTAAATATTACTTCAAACGACCAACTTCGATTTAACACGACAATCCAACTTTTAAAAAGAAACGAAACACTTCCCATTGAGAACGTAAGAGAATTAAATGTCGCTGACTCGACCTATTCATATGGTTCAAAAGGCGATGTTTATTGCGATACGACAGTTCAACTAACCAAAGACATTTTTTATTCAGTCATTATGCTTTCTGACACTTTCGGAGTTTGCAGTTAAGATTTCGTCATGATAATTGACAAGAAGAATAAAAAAGCAATCGCGTCTAAACACCTTGATCCTGCTTGCGACATTGACTTTTCAGTTGACAGTTACAATCTTGTTGAGCAGAAAATAATTTCAAAGGACAGTATTCAAATTCACCAGACAACTATTTACCAAAAGAAAAACCGAACTTCAAATGACGAGGAGGAAAACATTGAAAGAAAAGAAAAGAAAAAACAAACAAATACGTTGTAATCAAACCAACAGGACAAATTATTTCAAATGACAAGTGAACAGGTAACAAACATCATTTCATTTAACGTGGGTTTTACCTTAGTAGGCACGAAGCGCCAGTCTCAAAAGTGTTTCAATAACTAAATTTATTGCGGGCATTCACTTGATTATTTCAAACGCCCACCAACGCAAAGCTCCATCCGTTAGCGTTAATTTAAATACATGAAAAATTCGCAGAAACTTTGAAATGCGAAAACATTCAACCATGAATAAGTGAAATCATTTTCTGATCGTTTTGTTTTCATCATTCTTCTGTATTCAAGGGGAACAGTATTGTTCTGCTAAACATATTTGTTGCAAGCCTTGCGAAGGCATAGCATTTGAAATTAGAAATTTACCAACTCCACATTCTCTGGACTATTTTTCATTGAACGTCAATTATTTGCTGCCGTTTGTTAATCTTTTCGTAACATTGAAAATTCGTTTTTCCTATGAAAAGAACTTTACAATTTTTAGCCACTGCTGTTTTTTTAAGTGCAGTTTCCCTTACACTTTCCGCGCAGGTCAGGTTCAATGAGTATTCCGCCAGTAACTGGGGTAATCAGTTCAAAGACAATTATAACAGCGATGAAGATTGGTTTGAGCTGTACAACAGTTCGGCTTCCGCTGCTGATATCTCGGGGTATTTTCTCAGCGATGATGAATTGAATCCCACCAAATGGGAAATTCCCGCTGGCACCATTATCCCGGCCAATGGGCTTATACTTTTCTGGTGTTCCGGAAGAGATGAAGTGAGTGGTGGTTCTTATCACACCAACTTCAGGCTTACACAAACAAAGGCCGGCGGCGAAGAACTTGTGCTCAGCTATCCGAATACGCTTCCTGCCGAGAAAGTGCTGATGCAGATTACCCAGCGCAGGCATTCCTGGTCATTGGAAACAGATGGTGCCACCATCTGGAAAGTTTGTACCACACCGTCTCCCGGTTTAACTAATAACGGAACTACGCAATACACTGGATATACAGCACGGCCAACGATGGATCTTCCCGCTGGATTTTATCCCGGGCCTGTAACAGTAACCATTGCTTCCCCTGAACCGGATGTAACCATCAGGTACACTACGAATGGCGATGAACCAAAAGCGAATTCACCGGTCTATACTGCTCCAATACAAATTGACAGCACCACGGTGTTGAAGGCAAGATCGTATGGTAATACCCCAGGCACCCTTTCGGGACTTATTGAGTTTCGTACCTACCTCATCAATGAATCTTACACCTTACCGGTTGTTTCCATCGCCGGCTATAAGTTGCTGGAGCTTGCAAATGGTGATGATGACATTGTACCTATCGGTTCCATTGAGTCATTTGACGTGAATGAACAGTTGGTCACCATCTCCTATGGTGAACTGAATTCACATGGACAGGATTCATGGGCCAATGACCAAAGAAGTCTCGACTGGGTTTCAAGAGATGAGTTTGGATATAGTGCAGCACTGGAGCAGAAAATTTTCAGCACCACAGACCGCGATCAATTCCAGCGTATTATTTTTCGTGCAGCAGGGGATGATAATTATCCTGCAGCCAATCACCCGCAGAATAAAGGAAGCGCTCACGTTCGCGATGACTATGTTCAGATGCTTGCCAAGTGGGGAGGGCTAAATCTCGATGTGCGGACTTCGGAACGCTGCATTGTTTTTCTGAACGGAGTTTACTGGGGTGTTTATTCTTTCCGCGAAAAAGTAGACGACCATGATTATACTGAATACTACTACGGCCAGGATAAATATGACCTGCAATATGTGCTTACCTGGGGTTATACCTGGGCTGAATATGGTGGATCGGAAGCGATAGATGCATGGAGAGCTTTGACAGATACCGTGGAGAACAATGACATGTCAGATCCTGTACAGTATAACTATGTAAAGGACAACCTTGATTTCTTAAGCCTCATTGATTATTTCTGTGTGAATACAACAGCGGTCTGCAAGGATTGGCTCATTTACAATACTGGAATATGGCGCGGATTCAATTCAAATGGCGAACACAAAAAGTGGGGTTATATTCTCTGGGACGATGATGCAACATTCGGCTTTTACATTAATTACTCAGGTGTGCCTGATGCAACAGCTACTGCAAAACCTTGTGACATTGATGAATATGATCCATTTGGATTTCCTGATCCGGGAGGAGAAGGCCATATTGATCTCCTGAATGGCTTGCGTGAAAACCCGGAGTTTGAACAATTGTACTTATCACGTAATGCTGATCTCTATAATACCGTTTACGCGTGCGACAATATGCTCAACCGTTACGACAGCATGATTGCCGTGATAGAACCTGAAATGCACAAGCATGCTCCACGGTGGTATGGAAGCTACGAGGGATGGAAGAAAAATGCTGATTCGCTGAGAAACTGGATCAGTCAGCGCTGTACGCTGCTTCACGGTGGATTGGCTGATTGCTACAATCTCTCTGGTCCCTATGATGTGGTTTTCAGAGCAGAACCTCCCGGAGCAGGAACCATTAAAGTAAATACCCTCGTGCATGAAGACCTTCCCTGGTCTGCGAAGTATTTTGGTAACATGGATAATCTGCTCACTGCTTATCCTGCACCACAAAGCAACTGGCAATTTGACCATTGGGGATCAATATCGGGCAGTTTCAATGATCCGTCACTTGCTGAAGCAAGCCTTCAGCTGGTTGCGGCAGATACTATCGTAGCGTACTTCCATGTAGCAACCGCTGTTAATGATCCCGGAGCAGGAATTAAGGCAGGTGTTTATCCTTCTGTATTCAGCACATCTGCACACGTGAGTTATACCCTTCCTGAAGTGCTTCCTGTATCACTTGATTTGTTTACCATTTTTGGTGAGAAGATAGCCACCTACCATCCCGATGGAAATATGACTACAGCTGGTTCTCACGTCTATGAGCTCAATGTCAGTGATCATGACCTGTCTTCAGGCATGTATATTCTGAGATTCAACGCAGGGAAATTTGTACACAATATGAAAGTCACGATTGTGACACCCTAAAGTCATTTGATCCCTGCTAAATCAAAACAAAGATTGAAACACCGCAACATGATTCAACCCCTTCCTAAAAAAATAGCGTACTGGTTTTCAACTACCGTTATCGCAATCCTGTTTTTATTTTCATCCAGGCTTAGTTATAGTCAGAGCATTACGTTTTCAGAAGTGAATTACCACCCTGACTCTACTATCAGCTCAGGAAGCTGGATAGAATTATTCAATTATGGAACCAGTAACATTGACCTGACCGGATGGTACCTGAAAGATGATAACAACACCAATTCATTTGTTTTTCCGGGCGGCACCGCGATCAATGCAGGCGAAAGGCTCGTGGTAGTTACTGATATCGATAAGTTTACCGAGCGCTTTCCCGGTGTTGCGAATTATATAGGAGAAATTCCCTTTGGATTCGGGAATAATGGTGACCAGGTTCGCCTTTTCGATAATACATTCACATTGAAAGTCTTTATGGAATATGCGGATTCACTTCCCTGGCCGGAAGCTGCCGACGGAGGTGGCCGTACGCTTGAGCTGATAGATGAAACGCAAACACCTGATGATGCGGGTAATTGGTTCGCCGGATGTATCGGCGGGTCACCGGGCACTGCATTTATTCCCTGCAACGATCCGCTTGTATTTGATGAGATCAATTATAATTCTGACACCTTGTTGAATTCAGGTGATTGGTTAGAATTGTATAACCGCTCTTCATCAGGTATCAACCTCACCGGTTATAGCTTAAAGGATAGCGAAGACGATAACGCCTACTTTTTTCCGGCCAATACACAAATTGCCGCAGGTGAAAGATTAGTAGTTGTTCATGATGTGGCACTTTTTAGTGCACGTCATCCGAATGTTTCCAATTATGTCGGCCCTTTTATATTTAACCTGAGCAATGGCGGAGAACTGATCCGGCTTTTTGATAGCGATGGTGAGCTTACCTTCTCTGTTGTATATGACGATGAAGAAGGCTGGCCTGAAGGCGCTAACGGAGATGGCTATACACTTGAGCTGCTTGATCCTTTAGGAAACATGAACAGTGGTGCAGACTGGTTTGATGGTTGCCTGGAAGGTTCTCCGGGTATTGCCTATGATCCTGATTGCAGCACCGGTATTACAGATCTTCAAGCTGCACAAACCCTACAGGTGTTCAACAACCTTTCTTCAGGCTATATTACTTTAAATATCCCTGCTAATCTGAAGCACAGCGAAATTTTTATTTACAGCACCGGCGGCGGACTGGTTGAAAAGATCACAGCTCCCGATGCTCACTTCTCTTTCGATGTTTCACATTTACCAGGCGGGGTATATTTTGTGACTTTGAAAAACGAAACGAATTTTCTGACTGGAAAATTTTTGGTTCAGTAAAGAAAGCTGGTGTAAAGCAGTTATCTAAATGGAAGGAAAGATTATATGACTGATCAGCAGTAAGGTTTATTATACGCTTCTAAAAACGGAAGAGAAAAGTAATTCATTAGAGTCGCTTACTTTTAATAGTCCTTGACATTGACTATTCATTTCTTATTGGTTACTATTCAGTGCCCTTATATTTTGTTGTTCGAAGTAAACTGATTTATGCTGCTAAAACACGAATACACTAAGGGGCAATTTCACTTTGTGCCTTCGTGCCTTTGCAGCTATTATTTTTTGCTACGAAGACGCTAAGGCGCAATTTTCTTTGTGCCCTTGCGGCTATTATATTCTTGCAATGATGACACTAAGGCGCAATTTCACTTTGTGCTTTCGCGCCTTTGCAGCTATTACTTTTTGCTACGAAGACGCTAAAACGCAATTTTCTTTGTGCTTTCGCGCCTTTGCAGCTATTATTTTTTGCTGTGACGACGCTAAGGCGCAATTTTCTTTGTGCCCTTGCGCCTTTGTAGCATCTTTTATCAGGGCTGCTGAAGGGTAACGCTTATTGCTTCATATTTTCTGTGGCAATAAGATTCGTTATAATGATATAGTTGACAGGAATTGACGCTCTTGTTACGAGTTACGAAGCAACCCATAAACTGCTTTAATATATAAATGCAACTGCAAATGAAAGTATATTGATGCAGGTTATTCAAACAAAGACAAATTTGACCGAATAAAACTGGCTTTGACAACCTTTGACTTTGAGGACGAATTGATGGTAAAGTATGCAGAAGAACAAACCACGAACGCCTAATCGAGTAGGCGGCCGTGAGTGAAAAGTACCCACGGTGCGCCTCTCACACCACTGTACGTACGGGTCTCGTATACAGCGGTTCACCAGAGTTGTGGAGATACTTTGTAATAGTAATCAAGCAATGATTCGTAGCCGCGTTGAGCCAACCGTTTCAAAGTAACTGTGGTTACTAAAATAGGACTTTGTGCTACTGCCCATCCTCCCATCCTTGTCCTACTCCATGCATAGGCCTGACCATAACGGACACCTAACCTGATCAGATTCTTTCGTTTCCTTTCAGGCTTCTTCCAGTCACACCAGATGCAATACCTCAACCTGTTGCG